>JALVZI010000515.1:0-1696 GCA_027022125.1 Anaerolineae bacterium
CGTCCGCGAATTGCGCGCCGGGGAAGTCGGCTATATCGCCACCGGGCTGAAAACGATTCGCAGCGTGCGCGTGGGCGACACCGTCTCTCTGCCCGATGCCGCAGTCGAACCGCTACCCGGTTATGCCCCCGCCAAACCGATGGTTTTCGCCGGATTTTACCCCACCGAAAGCGACGGCTATCCCCTGCTGAAAGACGCGCTGGAAAAATTGCAACTGAACGATGCCTCGCTGGTGTACCAACCCGAAACGAGTCAAGCGCTCGGTTTCGGTTTTCGCTGCGGGTTTTTGGGGCTGTTCCATATGAACATCATTCAGGAACGGCTGGAGCGGGAATACGACCTCGATATTCTCGCCACCGCGCCCAGCGTGCAATACCGCGTCCGCAAAACCGATGGCGAAACACTGGTCATCTCCAGTCCCGCCAGCCTGCCCGACCCCGGCGTCATCGAATCCATCGCCGAGCCGTGGATGAAACTCAGCATTTACACCCCCGCCGAATATATCGGACCCATTATGGAAATCACTACCAAACGGCGCGGGGAATATCTGCATATGGAATATCTGGATGCCACCCGCGTTTTGCTGGAATATTATTTGCCGCTGGCGGAAATGGTGGTAGATTATTATGACCAGTTGAAAAGCGTCAGCCGCGGTTACGCCTCGCTCGATTACACCTTCCACGAATACCGCGACAGCGATTTGGTAAAAGTGGATGTGCTGGTGAACAAAGAGCCGGTGGACGCGCTGAGCATCATCGTTCACCGCGATCAGGCGTACCATCGCGGGCAGAAACTGGTCAGCAAACTGAAAAAACTCATTCCGCGCCAGATGTATGAAGTGCCCATTCAAGCCGCCGTCGGCAGTAAAGTCATTTCCCGTGCCAACGTTAAAGCCCTGCGAAAAGACGTGCTGGCAAAATGTTATGGTGGCGACATCACCCGCAAACGAAAACTGCTGGAAAAACAGAAAAAAGGCAAAAAACGGATGAAAATGGTCGGCAGTGTGGAAATTCCGCAAGAAGCGTTTATGTCTGTTTTGCAGTTGGGGGATGAGTGAGCGATTGGGCGAATCTCCAATCTCCAATAACCAATCTCTAATTGTAATCGTGCCGATTTCACCCTTCGATACGCCCTGCGGGCTACTCAGGATGAAATCGGCAGGGAAAAACGCATCCTGAGTAGCGGTTCGCTGCGCGAACCGCGTATCGAAGGGCGTTTTTCCCGTCTCCCCTAAACAGTTACCTCTAATCAACCGATTGGCGAATGACAAAGGACAAATGACAAATGACAAAACCAATGGAACAGAAATTGACTGCGCTAAAAGCCAAACTCGCCGAGATTGCCGACCTGCACGCCACCGGTGCGCTGCTCGGTTGGGACCAGGAAACCTATATGCCCGACGGCGGCGCGGCAGAACGCGCCGAGCAACTGGCAACCGTCTATAAAATCGCGCACGAGAAATTCACCGCGGATGAAATCGGTGTGCTGCTGGACGACCTGCGCCCGCTCGCCGAGCAACTCGATTACGACTCGGATGATGCGGCGCTGCTGCGTGTGACTCGCCGCGATTATGAAAAGGCGCGCAAACTGCCCACCGAGTTGGTGGTGGAACTTTCTCGCGCCACCAGCCACGGCGTGGAAGCGTGGAAAAAAGCGCGTGCCGCCAACGATTTTCCGCATTTCCAGCCGTTTCTGG
>JALVZI010000515.1:1706-2065 GCA_027022125.1 Anaerolineae bacterium
ATCTACGATGCGCTGCTGGACGATTACGAGCCGGATATGCGCGTTTCGCAGATAAACCCCATCTTCCGGCAGGTGAAAGAAGCCACCGTGCCGCTGGTGGAAAAAGTCGCCGCCCAACCGCCGATTGACGATTCGTTCCTGCACCGGTATTTCGACCCGCAGAAACAGTGGGACTTCGGGCTGGCGGTGGTCAAAGATTACGGCTACGATTTCAACCGCGGGCGGCAGGACAAATCGGCGCACCCGTTCACCACCAGTTTCGGTGTGGGCGATGTGCGCATCACCACCCGCATTTTGGATGATTACCTGCCGTCGGCACTGTTCAGTTCGCTGCACGAAGCCGGACACGGTTTGTACGA
>JALVZI010000516.1 GCA_027022125.1 Anaerolineae bacterium
CCGCACGCCGCCAGTGCCATCACCACTATGAGCATTAGGCTCGCTATTATCAATACTCGCTTTTGCATTTCTCCTCCATACTTTTTCTGTGGTTCGGTATGTTTGCCAAAAACTCTTCAAAAAACTTTATGTGTTGTTCGGCTACCACCCCCTTCCCAAAGAGGTTACGGGCATTGTTTGCAAATAGTGCAACATTGAAGAATGCCAAAGTATAACATGAGCAAAAACGGGTGTCAAACAGGTGAATTTCGAGTACCAACAGGCTATATTTGGAAAATTCTGAAAAACATTTACCATACAAGAAACGGGGAAGATAAATGCACAGGAGGTTTTTATGAAATTGACGGTCGAACCCATCACGTTGAAACTCGGCACACCTTTTCATATTGCACACGGCGTCAGTGTTGCCCGCGACAGCGTGTTGGTTCATTTGGAAAATGGTGTGGGCGAAGGCGCAATTATGCCCTATTACGATTATACTCAGGCAGATGTCGTGGCATATCTGGAAAATTTGGATATAGACCGGGTGCTGGTTGAAGGACCGTTGATGCTGGAAGACGCGCTAGACTGCCTGCCGCCCGGACCGTCGCCGGCGCTGAACGCTATCGATATTGCGCTGCACGATTTTTGGGCGAAAAAACTGGGATACCCGCTCTACCGCCTGTGGGGGTTGAACCCGAAAGACACGCCGCCCACTTCGGTTACGGTCAGCATTACCAAAGATGAAACGGCGTTCAAGCAACGCCTGCGCGCCAAAAAAGATTTTCCCATCATCAAACTAAAATTGGGAACCGGTGATTTAGCCGCCGATGAAGAGATTGTGCGGGTGGCGCACGCGGAAACCAGCTCGCTTTTGTGTGTGGACGCAAACAGTGCGTGGCATGTGACAGAAGCAGCGCAAATCATTCCCAAGTTAGCCGCTTATGATAGATTGTTGTTTATTGAACAACCGCTACCGCGAGAAGATGTTCAAGATTGGCACCGGCTGCGTGCGCTGTTACCCCCCAAAATGCCGCCGCTCATCGCCGATGAAAGCGCGCAAAACAGCGGTGATATTTTGGCACTGGCTGGCGGCGCGGATGGCATTAACATAAAACTAACCAAAGCCGGCGGGTTGAGAGAGGCGCGGCGAATGATTACCCTCGCGCGAACGCTGGGGATGAAAATTATGCTGGGATGTTCTATTGAAAGTTCGGTGGGCATTACGGCAGCTGTTCATCTGGCACCGTTGGTTGATTATGCCGATTTAGACGGAAATTTGGATGTGGTGAACGACCCATATATCGGCGCAGTTATGGAAAAAGGTTACTTTCGCTATCCCACCGCTCCCGGGCTGGGCGTTAGTTTACGGTGATTGGTTATTGGTATTGCGTGACGAGTGATGCGTGATAAGTGATGCGTGACTTGCCACCCTGCAACTCTGCTCCCCTGCAACCTTGAACTCGAAACCAGAAACTCGAAACCCCTTACAGCAACAAACGCGGGTCAAGCGCATCGCGCAAGCCGTCGCCGAGCAGGTTGAAGCCCAACACGGTCAACATAATTGCCAACCCCGGGAATAACATCACCCACCAAGAACCGGATAGGATGAATTGCATACTGTCCACCAGCATTTTGCCCCATTCCGGATATGGCGGTTGTTGCCCCAAGCCCAAAAAGCCCAGCGCAGCCGCGTCGAGCACTGCCGTCCCCATACTTAATGTTGCCATCACAATGATGGGCGAGAGTCCGTTTGGCAGGATGTGGGTAAATAAAATACGCCGCCGCCCTGCACCCAGCGCCCGCGCCGCCATTACATAATCCTCTTCCCGTGCCGATAACGCCATCGAACGCGCCAAGCGGGCGTAAGGCGGAATATACACAATGCCGATGGCAATCATCGCGTTGCGCAAGCCGGGTCCCAATGCCGCCACCAAAGCAATGGCTAGCAGCACATATGGAAATGCCAACATAATATCCATTATTCTCATAATGATACTGTCAACGATGCCGCCGGATAAGCCGGCGATAAGCCCCAACATGGTTCCGAAACTCATCGAGATGAGCACCACCAATACAGCAACTCGCAATGAAACGTTGGCGCCATACACAACACGATGCAGCAAATCTCTACCCAAATCATCTGTGCCAAAAGGGTGTTCGAGCGAGGGGGGATTCAAGCGTGCTTTCAAATTCAAGTCGGCGCGCGCGTTGTAGGGCCACACAATCGGTGCAAAGATACCGACGATTAAAAAGAAGGCAACTATCGTTAAACCAACTTGGGCACTGCGCGTGCGCAATGTCCGGCGCAATGCCCGCCGAAATTGACTTTCGGTTCCACGATTTGAGATTTCGATATTGGGATTGGTTTCGGTTATTGTCATGAATCGTACCTGATGCGAGGGTTCAGAAATGCGTAACTTATGTCAACAAACAAATTGATGAGCACAAAGATAACGGCAATCAATAATGTTACCGACTGCACAATGGGGTAATCTCGTCCGCTAATGGCATCGAAAACCCATTTGCCAATGCCGGGCCACGAAAAGACGGTTTCGGTGAGGATGGCTCCCCCCAGCAAACTACCAAATTGCAACCCGATGATAGTAATTACCGGCAGCAGGGCGTTGCGCACTACATGGCGTGAAATGACAACCCGCTCGCTTAAGCCTTTGGCTCGGGCGGTGCGAACATAATCCATTCCCAAAACTTCCAACATTGAGGAACGCATCATTCTGGCGATAATTGCCAGCGGGATGGTAGCCAGTGCCATCGCCGGTAAAATGATATGTCGCACAGCATCGATTGTTGCCGGTATATCGTGTGCCAGCAGACTATCCAAAATGTACATACCGGTAATGGGTTCTATGGTAACGCCAACGCTGACCCTGCCACCGGTGGGCAACCATCCCAACAGCAAGCCGAAGACGTACATCAGCAAGATTGCCAACCAGAAGATAGGCATCGAAACGCCAACCAATGCCCCCACCATTGTAAAGGTGTCGATTAAACTGTTTCGCTTCAATGCCGAGATGATACCAATGGGAATACCGATGAGAATGGCGATAATAATTGCCATAATGGATAACTCGGCAGTGGCGGGGAACCGGCGTTTTAACTCTGTTGCCACCGGAATATTGCCATGAATGGAACGCCCGAGGTCTCCCCAAATGACACCACCCTCGTGGCAAAAAAGACGGGAGGTAACCATCCGGCAGGAAACCAGTTCGTATTGGTCAGTCCACTTTTGCCCCTGTTTGAACAAAACTTTGTCGCCAAGTTGGATAGCCGGTTTATCATCAGCGGTGATATGCATATCGTCGGTGACTTTGGGGAAGGTTACTTTGCCCACCACAAAACGCACATATTGCACGGGTAACGGTTCGTTTAACCCCAACCGTTCTCGAATGCGTGCCACGTTCTCTTCCGATGCCCGTTCACCCAACAGAGCAAGCGCCGGGTCGCCGGGAATTAGGTGAACAAACGAGAAAACCAACAAAGAAACGCCAATAAGTACGGGAATGGTGGATACCAATCGGCGCATAATGTACATTGTCATAGTTGTATGCCTCACACAATGCGCAATGATGTTACTGAAACCTGAATTCAGAGTTCTCCGCACAAGAAAACTATACAGCGGGCAGAAAATAATCCGGTAAGCGATAGAATTTTGCAGCCAAACTGCGTATTGCGTTTGCGTAAAATTGCGCAACACGTAATACGCGATATAGAAACTTCCGGAATAACACGAACTCCGAGTTGAGGCTAAAAAAGAATGACACCCGTCTCACTCTTGAAGAGTGAGACGGGTTGTTTAGGTTACTGCAACTACTTTATATGATAGGTACTATTCTTTGGTAACGTATTTATACAGTTCCGTACCCAGCGGATTAGCGATGTACCCTTTAATTTTGCTGCTGAAGATGAGCGGGGTGTTGTTATGAGCAACCCAAATGCGGGTTACATCGTCCATCAGCATTTGTTCTGCTTGCTGGTACATTTTTTCACGTTCCGACTGGTCAACGGTGGAACGGGCTTTGCGCAACAAGGCATCCAATTCGGGGAATTGCACCCAACCTTCTTTGGCTTTCGGTTCTTTGGTGTCGATGAAGAAGTAACCCAAGAAGTTGTCTGGGTCGCCGTTGTCGCCACCCCAACCGAGTTGGTAAAGACCGCGCAGTTCGCCTTCTTTACGCAATTTCAGGTAGGTGGGCCAGTCACCGGCTTGTTCCAGTTGCACATTGATACCCACGGCAGCCAATTGCGCCGCCATCGCTTGGGCAATGCCTTCGGGGTCGGGGTAGTAGAAGCGAACGATGGGCATGTAGTACAGTTTCAAAGGCATTTTGGTGCCATCTTCCCACGTTACTTCATCAATGCCGTTTTCAAAACCGGCTTCTTTCAGCAGTTCAACAGCGTGGTCGGGGTCGTATTGGACACCGTGAACATCGAAGTTATGCCCCCAAACCATCGGCGGCAAGAAGTTTTCTGCCACTTCACCGTATTTGCCGTAGAAGGTTTCGACGATGGATTGTTTGTCGATGGCAGAGGCAATGGCTTCGCGGACACGCTTATCTTGGAATTCTTGGATTTTGTAGTTGAACGCCAGGTAAGCGGTATTCAATGCCGGGCGCGGAATAATGAACAGGTCATCCGAACTTTCGGCGGTTTTAAGGTCTTCAATGTTCGCTTGTTCCATGGCATCAATTTCGCCGGTTTGCAAAGCCAAGAATCGCGCCGAGTTGTCGGGGATGGTGCGAATAACGATAGTCTCGACGTTGCCGGGAATGTCGCCCCAGTAGTCTTCGTTGCGGGTCAAAGTGATGTGGTCGTCAGTAATCCACTCTTTGAATTTGTAGGGACCGGTGCAAACATAACCCACTTCGGGTGAACCGTAATCGGGACCGTATTTTTCGATGGCGGTGGGACTGGCAATAGCAAACATCGGCATTGCCATATTCGCCAAAATCGGTGCCAGCGGTTCACTCAGAGTAAATTTGACAGTGTAGTCGTCCACTTTTTCGATGTTGGTCACAATGGAATCGCCTTTAAAGCCGTTCCACATGTAGTCCCAGTACTCAAAGTCTTTTTCTGCAAAGTGTGCCGGATGAGCAGGGTCCCACCAGCGTTCAAAGTTGTAAACAACTGCGTCGGCGTTGAAGTCGGTGCCATCGTGGAATTTTACGCCTTTGCGCAGATGGAAAGTCCATTCGGTACCATCATCGTTAGATTCCCAACTTTCTGCCAGGCTGGGCACAACGTTGGTGGTGTCTTTGTCGTAAGCCAGCAGTGATTCACAGCCTTGGTTGGTCACACGGAAGGATTCACCGTCAGTGACGGTTGCCGGGTCTAACCCCACAGAGTCGCCGCCGCGACCAAAGATGAAGGTCGCGCTACCACCAGCAGCCATATCCATATCGCCGCCACTGCTTTCGGCTTTGCTTTCGGGCCACACCGGTACAAATTTGCCACCCTGTATCTGCACCACACCGATTTTCGGGTCGGCGCAGTCACCATTCTCATCACAGGTGATGGTACCGGTGATGCCGTCCATATCTTTCGTGGCATACAGTGCATCTCGCAATGCCTGCCGCGGAATGTACAATGTACCGTCACTGTCTTCCACCGCCACCTTCTCGATGGCATCCAATATCATATTCGTCGCATCAAAGGCGTGCGCATGGAACGGCGCCGTCGGGTCCGTCCCATAGTCCTTCTTGTATTCCGCCAAGAATTTCTGATACAAGTCGTTCCCAAAACTCAAGTCCGGTCCCGTCAGGTACATCCCTTCTCCCGCAGGTCCCGCCGCTTGTATGAATTCCGGCGATTGCATCCCGTCTGCACCCATCAGTATCGTGTTTTCCAAACCGCTCACTTCTGCGCTCTGCGCGGTGATAAAACCACCTTCGGCAATGAATATCGGGTAGTACAATACGTCTGGGCTGTCGGTGGCAATGCTGGTCAACAACGGGCGCATATCCGTGTCACCCACGTTCACCGCTTCCTGCGCCGTAATCGTGCCGCCCAATGCCTTGAAGTTCTCCGCAAATACCGCTTGCAACTGCTCCGCATACGGACTGCCGTCATGAATCGTCGCCGCAGTGCGCGCTCCCAATACGTTGTACGCATATTCCGCCGCTACTTTCCCCTGCACACTGTCGTTGTGCGCCGTGCGCAAGAACGACGGTACGTGCGTGTCCGGCGCCGTCAGGCTCGGCGCAGTACAACTCGGCGAGACCATCGAGTAGCCCGCATCGTTGTATATCGGCGCCGCAGGTGTACAACTGCTTGAGCAGTTGTGACCCACTACTGCTACCACGTTTTCGTTCGACACAATCTTCGTCGCGGCGGTTTGTCCGCCTTCCGCGCTGCAGCCGCCGTCTTCCGCTTCCAATTCCAGCGGATGTCCCAGCACCTCGCCGCGGAATTTCAGCGCAATTTCCGCACCGTATTGGCTGTCCAACCCCAATGAGGCGTTCGGTCCGCTGACTACCAGCGCACTCGCCAGCACAATCGGGTCACCTTCCGCAACTTCCACACAACCCAGCGGGTCATCGCAGGTGTATGTTTCTACCTGTTCGGCTTGCGCCGGCGCTTTCGTCGGCTCCGCCGCTTTTGTCGGTTCGGCTTGCGCCGGCGCTTGCGTCGGCTCCGCAGGGGCTTCGGTCGCCTGTTGGCTGCCGCCGCACGCCGCCAGTGCCATCACCACTATGAGCATTAGGCTCGCTATTATCAATACTCGCTTTTGCATTTCTCCTCCATACTTTTTCTGTGGTTAATTTATACAACTAATGGTGAACATTACTGTCGCATCTGTTAAGTTTTGCCGTCTCACCCCCTTTCAATTTAAGTTGGTGCATTCTACAAAGCTTACAATGCTTCTATATGAACTAAATGAAACTTTTACGCTTCTCTCTTTTTTGCATCGAATTTTCACAAATTTCACAGATTTTATGCCTAAATTTGAGAAATTCGCGTTAATT
>JALVZI010000517.1 GCA_027022125.1 Anaerolineae bacterium
GGCAATGTACTCGATATTCAGGTGAAACCGGGAGACAAAGTTTCGTTCAAACAGCGATTGTGCTCGCTGGAAGCAATGAAAATGAAAAACGCCATCCGCTCTCCCCGCGACGGGGTTATCGCCACCGTTGAGATTTCGGAGGGGCAAGCCGTTGCCCATGGCGAAGTGCTATTCACGTTTGAATAAGGGGGAATGATGGATTTTAGCCACTTGTTAGACCTGTTTCAAGCCCCATTATCCCTTACATGGCAAAACGTGGTAATGATGGCGGTCGGCGGCGTGTTGATTTATCTGGCAGTTGTAAAAGATTATGAACCCGTGCTGCTGCTGCCCATCGGTTTTGGCGCAATTTTGACCAACCTGCCGCTCACCGGCATCACCGGCGAACACGGTTTTTTGGGCATTATGTACAAAGCGGGCATCGAAACCGAACTTTTCCCGCTACTGATTTTCATCGGTGTGGGGGCGATGACCGATTTCGGTCCTCTGCTGGAAAATCCGAAAATGGCATTTTTGGGCGCGGCGGGGCAATTCGGCATTTTTGGCACGCTGATGCTGGCGCTATCGCTCGGGTTCAATATGAACGAATCCGCATCCATCGGCATCATCGGCGCCATTGACGGACCTACCGCCATTTATGTATCCACCAAACTTGCGCCGCACCTGCTGGGACCCATCGCTGTGGCGGCATACAGTTATATGTCGCTGGTTCCCATCATCCAACCGCCGGTGATGCGCCTGCTGACCACCGATGCAGAGCGGAAAGTGCGGATGCCGTACACCCAGCGCGAAGTATCGAAAACCACGCGCGTGCTTTTCCCCATTGTGGTCACTATCGTGGTATCGCTCATTGCGCCGGTGGCATCGCCGCTGATTGCCACGCTGATGTTCGGCAATTTGATGCGCGAATCGGGCGTGGTGGAACGATTGAGTCAATCGGCACAGAATGAAATTGCCAATGTGGCGACTATTTTTCTGGGGTTGACCATCGGCGCAACGATGACCGGCGACGGGTTCATCCGGTTTGATACCCTGCTCATTCTGGCGATGGGCTTGCTGGCATTCGTGCTCGATACGGCGGGCGGGGTGCTGTTCGGAAAACTGCTGTATGTGCTGTCGGGGAAAAAGTTCAATCCGCTCATCGGCGCGGCGGGTATCAGCGCCTTCCCCATGTCCGCACGGATTGTGCAGCGGGTGGGGCAGGAATATGATTTTGAGAATTTTTTGCTGATGCATGCCATGGGGGCAAACACCGCCGGGCAACTCGGCAGTGTGATGGCGGGTGGTATCGTGCTCGCACTGCTCACCGGCGCGTTTTAAAACGTGGGGGACACCCCCACATCCCCCGCTCGGCTTTGCGCCGAGTTGCACGCCATAGTGCAAAACCAAGCCGGATATTCGTTTAATATGTAGGGGCGACCCTTGTGGTCGCCCGGAACAGGGCAGCCACAAGGGCTGCCCCTACGCTTCTTCAAGAGAATTGAGTTTATTGCCGACAATATTTGTTGGTTTTGCAATAGGGGCAAACACCGCCGGGCAACTCGGCAGCGTGATGGCGGGCGGTATCGTGCTCGCACTGCTCACCGGCGCGTTTTAGGGGTTGGAGATTGGCTATTGGAGATTGGTAAAGGTGATGCATGGGAATTATTCAGCGCACCGCCGGAACACAGAGAAACACAAAGGTTTCACAGAGTTTACAGAGATTTTTATGATGTCATTTCCGCCTGTGCTCTGCGGGAAATTCCGGTATGACATCTAAAATCTGTGTTAATCTGTGTTCTATCCAACGCGTGGATGAACAGATACGGTACGCGAACAATATTCACCCATTCGCAGATTCGCTCATTCGCCCATTCATTCATTCGCCCCCATCTCCCACAAATTGCAAAACCTCATTTCGCCGGGGCAGCGACGGTTGCGCCCCGGCTTTTGTTACCGACAGCGCCGCCACCGCCGACGCGAATCGCGCGGCATCAACCGGCGTGCGCCCTTCGGTGATGGAGACGGCAAACCCGCCGACAAACGCATCTCCGGCGGCAGTGGTATCCACCGGCGAAACCGGAAACGGCGGCACGGCGATATTCTGCCCGGCGGTGTGCAATAGTGCGCCGCGACTGCCAAGCGTCAGCACTACCATTTCCATGCCGAATCGCTCGCACAATTGCGCCGCGGCTTTTTCCGCCGCGCGGTCGTCGGTGATGGGGAATCCGGCATACAGTGCAGTTTCCGTTTCGTTGGGAATGAAATAGGTTACACCCGCCAAAATCTCATCGGGCAACGGGTGCGCCGGTGCGGGATTGAGCAATACCGGCACGCGATGTTTTTTCGCCATCTGCACGGCGGAAGCCACCGTTTCCAGCGGGATTTCCAATTGCAACAGCACCATATCCGCCCCGGCGATTGCCGCTTCCGCCGCCGAAATATCGGCGGGGGTGAGCGTGTGGTTCGCCCCGGGAGAAACCACAATACTGTTTTCGCCGCTGTCGGCAACGGTGATGAGCGCCACGCCCGTACCGGTGGTGCTGTCCACCCGCACAAAATCGGTACGGATGCCGTCCGCCCGCAACCCCGAAAGCAGCGCGCGCCCGTGTGCGTCATCGCCCACACAGCCGACCATCGTTACCTGCGCGCCCAATCGCGCCGCCGCTACCGCCTGATTTGCGCCTTTTCCACCCGCCGCCGTGCTGAATGTGCTGCCGGTGACGGTTTCGCCGGGCGCGGGAATGTGCGGCGCGCGCACAATCAAATCCATATTCAAACTGCCAACCACCGTAATGCCGGAACGTGTATTTTTCTCCATAAATTCCTCTATTCTCACTTGCGGGTTATCTGTTCGGTTAGGGCGCTATCGGTTGAATATGCCCATACTGTCATTGTATGGATTTTCGTTTTTTTGTCTATACCCGTTCGCCATCGGTGGTTTTTTATTGTGCAGGTTGAATTTCGCGCTGGTATGTTACCTGCCACTGAAACCCGCGTTCTTCCGTTCCCCACCACGTTTTGATATATTCCAGCACCGCGGCAATTTCCTCTTTCGACAATTGTAAACGCCGCGCATCTTCATACAATCTTCACATAACTGTCAAATTGCTGTTATATTTTCCGTATATACTGAACTAAATGAAACTTTTACGCTTCTCTCTTTTTTGCATCGAATTTTCACAAATTTCACAGATTTTATGCCTAAATTTGAGAAATTCGCGTTAATTTGATGCGGAAATCCGGTCAAACAAAAAGTTTCAATAAGTTTACTGTGAGTAAATTAAACGTTACGGTGCAATTTGCACTTGATTTTACTTTTACAAACGGAGGTGACTTATGGGTATGATGGGTGGATTTGGATATGGTTCCGGACTCGGCGGCTACGGGCTGCTGGGCGGGCTCATCGGATTGATTTTCAATGTGGTAATTTTGGTGGGCATCGTGCTGCTGGTTGTTTGGGCAGTGCGACAGTTCAGCCGCGGGAATGTCGGCGCATCGTATGGCGGAACCATCGCCGCGCCGCCTCGTCAATCGGCGCGAGATATTCTGGCAGAACGGTATGCCCGCGGTGAGTTGAGTCGAGATGAATACCAGACGATGCTCAAAGACCTGTCGTGAGGTAGCATACAATGATGATGGGTTTTGGTATGGGGATATGGGGCATTTTGCTGATGGTGCTGTTCTGGGGCGGATTGGTCGCGCTGGTGGTGTGGCTGGTCGGGTTGATGTTTCCCGCCGCAGACAAACGTCCCAACAGCACCGCGCCCCCGCCCTCAGCAGAAGAAATTTTGAAAATACGTTTTGCGCGCGGCGAAATTACCGCAGACGAATATAAACGCATGCAAGAAACTTTGCAGGCAAACCAATAAACTGGTTGAAACTTTTTGTGTGACTGAATTTCAGCCACGAATTTCCACAAATTTCACGGATTTTTAATGTCATCCCGAAATTTCCCGCAGGGAAATATCCGGAATCCACAGCAAAAAATAGTGGATTCCCCCTTTCGCGGGAATGACATACGCTTCTTTTTCGATTATACATCTCGGGGTATATTGCAATTATAGGTATTTTGAGTTTTATCAGTCAATCAGCCTGCGTTCTATTATTTACCTTCCTCTGTTTCAGGCGGGGAAAACGTCTCTTCCAGATAGGGGTAGAAAAAGAACACCATGCCGAACCCCGTCAGCAATCCGGTCAGCAAACGCATCCACCAATTGAAAGAGCCGATGGCATCACCGGCGTAAAATGTGGCGGGGAAGGCGTTGTTGGTCAGCACGGCAAGCCACGCATTGGTATCGCGGAAACCGCCGCCAAAGTTGATGATGTCGTTGATAAAATGCGACCCGCCATCAATGGCGAGCGGCAACAGTGTCAGCGCGAAAATCCACCATGGCATCGCTTTCCAGCCGGAAGTTGCCTGCGGGTTGCCCGTTTTGCGCCGGTTTTTCCACCGCGAAAATCCCATCAGTACAAAACCGATGAACAGCGGCGTGTAAAAAGAAACCATCCGGTCAGACCATGCCACTTTATAGCCCATTTCCGGCGTACCGGTAAATTTTCGCAATTCGAGAATATTATTATACTGCCACACGCGGTTAATATCGCCGAAAGAATACATCGCCTTCGGTCCGAAAAGAAAATACGAGCGTTCCGGCAGTTGATGGCAAAAAACGGTATAACCGCGATAGATGGCTTCGCCACCGGCAGGGAAGCCCAACCACATCAGCACCGGCGCGAGCCACGGCAGCAGCACCCATGCTCCGACCACCGCGCCAAAAAACCATAACCAATGACGCTGTATCCAACCGGAAATTTTTTCCGCGTTAAATACTCTGTCAATTGCTGTTTGTTCCATATCTGCACCACCTTTGGGAAAGTGTATGATAGTGTAGCGAGCAACCGTCAATTTGTCCAGTGCTGCCCAAAACCGGTTGGAAAATCGCCGCGTTATGGTACAATAACGACACAAGAGGTACACCGAAAATGACTCCGGCAACCATTTTAGTTGTTGACGATGAAGAGAATATCCGTAATTTGGTCGGTGCGTATCTGCAAGCCGAAGGGTATCAGGTGCGCACAGCCGAAGATGGTCACGGCGCATTACAGGCGGCGCGCACTTTTCAACCCGATGTGATTGTGCTGGATATTATGCTGCCCGGTATGGACGGGCTGGAAATTTTGCAAACCCTGCGCCGCGAATCGAATGTGTATGTCATTATGCTCACCGCCCGCTCGGAAGAAACCGATAAAGTGGTGGGGCTGTCGCTGGGCGCAGATGATTATCTGACCAAACCATTCAGCCCCCGCGAGTTGGTAGCACGGGTAAAAGCCGCACTGCGGCGAATGGAATCTTCTTCCGACACATCGCACGCGCTCACTTTCAGCCACATCAAAATTGATGCCGATGCCCGTCAAGTGCTGCTCGATGGTGAACCGGTTGACCTCACTTCCACCGAGTTTGACCTGTTGCTGGCACTGGCGAAACATCACGGCAGGGTACTCAACCGCGAGCAGTTGATTCAGCAGGTATGGGGTTACGATTTTTACGGCGATGACCGGGTGGTGGACGTCCATCTGGGGCGGGTGCGAAAGAAAATCGAACCCGACCCGGCTCACCCGCGTTTCATCGTTACCGTGCGCGGCGTGGGGTATCGTTTTGAGGATTCGCGCCCATGAGTTTCGCATTCACATGGATAAAATCGAAATTCTGGGACTCGCGGCTGGGATGGAAGTTGATGGCATCCCATTTTATCGTCATCGTGATGGGGGTTATCACACTGGCAATTGTGGCAGAAATGGTTGTGCCCGCCACCTTTACCCGCCATGTGATAGAAATGGAAGCCATTATGGGAACCAACACCGACCCCGCGCAGATGGCTCAACTAGAAACCGATTTGTATGCCAATTATCAATCGGCGTTCACCGAAGCCCTGACTCTGGCAGCCATCATCGCCGTGACCAGCGCATTTCTGGTGAGTTTTCTGGTTTCGCGGCGGGTGGTCACGCCCATCCGCAAATTGATGCACGCCAGCCAGCATATCGCCGCCGGATATTATGATGAACGGGTGACGGTTGCCAGCGATGATGAATTGGGGCAATTGGCGCAAAGTTTCAACCGTATGGCAGAAACGCTGTATCAAACCGAAGAACTCCGCCGCGAGTTGATTGGCAATGTTACCCACGAACTGCGCACGCCGCTAACCAGCATCAAAGGGTACATGGAAGGGCTGCTCGATGGCGTTTTGCCCCCCACCCCCAACACCTTTCAGCAGGTATATCACGAAGCCGACCGTCTGCAACGGCTGGTGAACGATTTGCAGGAATTGAGTCGGGTGGAAGCCGGGGCGTTCACCATGCACCGCCAATTTGTCGCCGTCGGCGCGGTGATTCAACGCATCGCCGACCGCCTGCATCCGCAATTTGAAGCCAAAGGCGTAACCCTGACCCTGCACGTGCCGGAAACGCTCCCGTCGGTATGGGCAGATGAAGACCGCCTCAGCCAGATTTTGGTCAACTTGATGGGAAACGCCCTGCAATATACCCCATCCGGCGGCACAGTCACCGTTTCTGCCGCGCAAAAAGGGAACGAACTGCACGTTGCCATCAGCGACACCGGCATCGGTATTCCCCCCGAACACCTGCGCCACCTGTTCACCCGTTTTTACCGCGTGGACAAATCGCGCAGCCGCGCGGGCGGCGGCAGTGGCATCGGGTTGACCATCGCCCGCCATCTGGTCGAAGCGCATGGCGGCAGAATCTGGGTTCATAGCAACGGCACAGGCAAAGGGAGCACTTTCGGTTTTTCGCTTCCCCTGCGTGCTGTGTAAATCTTCACACAAACGTTACTTTGTGAATATATTCTTAACTGATGTTACGCAGTCGAAAATTTGACAAAACAAACATTACGATGTACCGGCAACAAATGCCGGTAGCGAATTTCCCCCATCCCCCCTCCCCAAAATTGGGGGAGGGGGTTAGGG
>JALVZI010000518.1:0-2783 GCA_027022125.1 Anaerolineae bacterium
GAGGGGGCTAGGGGGAGGGGGAAATTTGCTATAGTTACAATATCGAACACCTGTTAAGTCCCAAACTGCGTAAGGAGAGTCCATAAGATGACATAAGTATTGTAGCAGGTTTGGCGAACACTGTAAAATGGCGCGGTGAGAAAACGCATATTTTATATTCTGTCGCTTTGTGCTATGATATAAATACAGATGTACCACCCCGTTCTTTAACGCGAAAATCAGGGAATGTTATGAAAGCAGTTGTGATGGCTGGCGGCTCCGGGTCGCGGTTGCGTCCAATTACCATCGAGCGCCCAAAACCGATGATAACCGTGGTGAACAAACCGGTGCTGGCGCATATTTTGGATTTGCTCAAACGCAACGGTATCACCGAAGTGGTGATAACCGTGCAATATATGGCGAGCATCATTCAGGATTATTTCGGCGATGGCAGCAATTTGGGCATGCACATTACCTATTTTGCCGAAGAACATCCGCTGGGCACGGCAGGCGGTGTGAAAAACGTGCAGCACGTGCTGGATGACACGTTTCTGGTCATCAGCGGCGACGCCATCACCGATTTTAATTTGCAGAAAATCATCGCTTTTCACCGCGAACAACGGGCAAAAGCGACCCTCACCCTGTATCGCGTGCCGAATCCGCTGGAATATGGCGTTATCATCACCGACGGCGGCGGGTACATCACCCAATTTTTAGAAAAACCCACATGGGGCGAAGTGATTTCTGACACGGTGAACACCGGTTTATATGTGCTGGAACCGGACGTGCTCGATATGATTCCGCCCAACACCCCGTATGATTTTTCCAAACAACTTTTTCCCGCGCTGCTGAAACGCAAAATCCCGATGGCGGGTTATGTTGCCGATGGCTACTGGTGCGACATCGGCAGTATTGATACCCTGCGGCAGGCAACCGCCGATGTGCTGGAAGGCAGAGTGCGCGGTATCAATCTCGGCAAGCAAATTGCCGAGAATATCTGGGCGGGCGGCGATGTTGAAATTTCGCCATCGGCGCGGTTGAACGGTCCCATCTTTTTGGGCGAGTCGGTCAAAATTATGGATGATGTGGTTATTGACGGACCATCGGTCATCCGCGATTACACCATTGTTGAAACGCGCACCGAAATTGAGCGGTCGGTGATATGGCGAAATTGTTACATCGGCAAAGGTGTAGAAATTCGCGGCGCGATGGTGCTGCGGCATTGCAGTTTAAAAGCCAAAGCGGTAGTTTATGAAGGCGCGGTCATCGGCGACGGTTCCATCATCGGCGAAGGCGCGGTCATTCACCCCAACGTGAAAATCTGGTCGGGAAAAGAGATTGAGCCGGGCGCAACCATCAAAAACAGCGTGATTTGGGGGTCGCAGGGCAGGCGGGAATTGTTCGGACGGTACGGTGTGACCGGTATGACCAATGTCGATTTCACTCCGGAATTCAGCGCGCGGTTAGGGGCGGCATTCGGTGCAACACTGCCCAAAGGTGCGCTGGTCACATTCAACCGCGACCCCCACCGCTCGCCGCGAATGCTCAAACGTGCCGCCATCGCCGGATTACCGTCGGCGGGGGTGCAGGTGAGCGATTTGGGTGTACAGCCCATCCCCGTGGCGCGCTATTATACCCGCGTCTGCGATGCCGTCGCCGGTATGCACGTGCGGCTATCGCCATACGACCAGATGGTGGTCAACATGCGGTTTTTCGATGTGAACGGATTGAATATCAGCAAAGATTTGGAACGCCAGATTGAACGGGTTTTCTTCCGCGAAGATTTTCGGCGGGTTTATATGGACGAAATCGGTTCGATTGGGTATGCGCCGCGCGTTGCCGAAACGTATCTGGAAGGGTTTATGGCGGCAATTGACGTGCCGGTCATTCAAGAAGTGGGGTTCAATTTGGTGGTGGACTATGCCAGCGCACCCACGGCGAACATTCTGCCCGGCATTTTGAACACGCTGAAATGTAATGTGGTGGCGCTGAACGCCAATATCGATGAAACGAAAATGTCGGTGCCGTTTGAGATGTTTCAGAATGCGCTGCGCCGTTTGCGGGTGATTTCGCTGTCGCTGGGGGCAGATTTGGGCGTGCGGATAGATGTCGGCGGTGAAAGTATCTCGGTGGTGGATAATCGCGGGCGGACGGTCAGCAGCATCGAATTGGCGGCGGCAATGGCGGAACTGGCGCTGTCGGCATATCCCGGCGAAACGATTGCCGTGTCGGTGGATATGCCCAGTTTGTTCGACCGGGTGGCGGCGCTGCACGATGGCACGGTGCTGCGGACGAAAATCAGCACGCAGGCGCTGATGGAAACCGCGCTGGAAAAAAAGCCCGTTATGGCGACGGATGGCAAAGGCGGGTTTATTTTTCCGCAGTTTCAACCGGCAATTGACGGGATGATGGCAATGGCGAAATTGCTGGAATTTTTGGCGACCCAGCAGCGCAAATTGTCGGATGTGGTGGACGCACTGCCGCCGTATCATTCGGCGCAGGCGAAGGTGTACTGCATGTGGGAAACCAAAGGCGCGGTGATGCGCCAACTCAATCAGCGGTACGAAAATCAACTGTCGAATGCGGTGGAAGGGTTGAAAATTGCGCTCGGTGAGCAGGAGTGGGTGCTGATTATGCCCAGCCAAGACCAGCCGCACATCGAAATTGTGGCAGAGGCAGAGGACGAAGATCGCGTGTATAAAATTATAGATGAATACACGCGGCTGGTTCGCTCGCTGCAACCGCGTTCGATGTAGCCCTACGTTGAGCGAAAGAGTCGGTGGATTTGTTGGAGAACTTATTGA
>JALVZI010000518.1:2793-6960 GCA_027022125.1 Anaerolineae bacterium
CCATAGCGAAACATAGTGGATTCCCGCTTTCGCGGGAATGACATTATAAAAATTACCGATGATTTTTGTAATTTTGACACACTTTTCAAAAGTTTCATTTAGTTCGGAAAATAACGTCAAAATCAGTGGGGGCGGCTCGCGAGCCGCCCCTACTCTTGCTACCGTATTTCGGTTTGCCGGGGAAAATAAAATCCTCGGTTGTGTAATATGAATCTATTTGATTTCGACTTCGGCGCCTTCGGCTTCCAGTTTTGCTTTGGCCTCTTCGGCTTCTTCTTTGGAAACGCCTTCCAAAATGGTCGAGGGGGCTTCGTCTACCACGGCTTTGGCTTCTTTCAAGCCCAAGTCGCTGCGCATCGCGCGGACGGCTTTGATGACCTGAATTTTCTTCGCGCCGGCTGCTTTCAGCACCACGTCGAATTCGGTTTTTTCTTCAGCGGGGGCTGCGCCACCGGCGGCACCGGGCACTGCCATCACTGCGGCGGGTGCTGCTGCACTGACGCCCCATTTTTCTTCCAACATTTTGGTCAATTCGGCGGCTTCCAAAAGGGTCAGCTCGCTGAGTTGTTCAACAATTTTTTCCAAATCTGCCATTTTTAGGTTCTCCTTAAAAAAGATTAGTTGTTTTTTGGTTAAAGTATGAGTTTATGCGGCTGCGGCTTCGCCCTCGCCGGAATCGGCGTAGGCGTGTACCACATTGACCACTTGACGGACACCACTTGCCACCACGCCGGCGATTTGAGTTGCCGGTGCAGAGATGAGTCCGAGCAATTGTGCGCGGAGGACATCCATGGGCGGCAGTTCGGCGAGGTCTTTTACGGCTGCTTCATCGAGGAAGTTTTCGCCCAGCAATCCGCCTTTTATTTCCAACACTTTGGTTTCTTTGGCGAACTCTGCCAGCACTTTGGCGGCAGGGGGTGGGTCGCCGTGCACAAAACTGACACCGACGGGACCTTCCAACAGGTCATCAATGCCGGTTAAGTTTGTGGCTTCCAGTGCACGTTTCATCAGGGTGTTTTTTACCACGGCGAACGAACTGTCTGCTTCGCGCAATTTTTTGCGCAGTGCATTCACTTCATTCACGCTTAAACCCTGATAGCGTGTTAAAAATACGGCGCTGGATTGTTGCAGTTCCTCGGTGTATTTGGCGACGAGTTCTTCTTTACGCTGTCTGGTTATTGCCAATCTAATTCACCACCTTTCTATGTTTTTATTTTGGATATGGTCCATTGCTACCGAATCATTTTTACAAATTTTACGCTTTTGCCGATAACTTTCGTGAAACGTGAAACGTGAAACGTGAAACGTGAAACGTGATGCGTGATGCGTGATGCGTGATGATTTAACGTTTGACGCCCCGTACAAACACTATAACGAATTGGGAATGGAATGAATAATCTGCTCCGGGACTATTGTTCGTTGAAATACATCCCTTACTCCCTGCTTCTTGCCCCATGTTGGCACCGGGCAGTTATTGGCAAAGATGGTTGTCAGTCAAAATAAACCATAAAAAACGTCTTTGCCGTGTGGGGCAAAGACGTAGTTTTCTCCGGTCGTTTTCTGTACCGAATGGCACAGCGCGTAAGGTCAACGTTTGGAGTTTTCTACCCTTTACCTCGGCAGGCAAATTTAAGCGCGTGCGCGCCTGCTGTCTTCGGTTGGGTTAAAGTTATGTTATGCTGCAACTCTCAATTGTGCGGCTTGCGTTGGGTCAACTTTGATGCCGGGTCCCATGGTGCTTGCCAGCGTTACCGAGCGAATGTACTGCCCTTTGGCGGCTGCCGGTCGGGCGGAAACGATGGCTTCCATCAGCGCCGAGAAGTTTTCCAGCAGCGCTTCGGCGTCAAAATCGCGTTTGCCGATGGCGACGTGCACGTTGGCGGTACGGTCAAGCCGAAATTCCACGCGCCCGCCTTTCAATTCTTTCACCACCCGACCCAAATCTTCGGGCTGAACGACGGTTCCGGCTTTGGGGCTGGGCATCAATCCGCGCGGACCGAGCAATCGCCCCAAACGACCGACTTTGCTCATCGTTTGCGGGGTGGCAACGGCGACATCAAAATCGAACCAGCCGCCCTGAATTTTTTCGACCAAATCATCCAGCCCCACAAAATCGGCACCGGCTTCTTCGGCAATTTTTTGCCCTTCACCTTCGGCGATGACCAGCACGCGCACGTCTTTCCCGGTGCCGCGCGGCAACGATACTGTGCCGCGAACCTGCTGGTCGGCTTTGCGGGGGTCAACCCCCAGCCGCAGATGGGCTTCGACGGTTTCGTTAAAATTGGCGTATGATGTTTCTTTCACCAGGTTTATGGCTTCGGCTGGTGAATAAAGTTTGTTTTTATCGACCTTTTTCAGGCTTTCAAGATACTTTTTTCCGTGTTTTGGCATAGTTCCTCCGGTGGTTCATCGGGGTTGAAACCCCTCCCACAACATAATTAGTCGGTTACAACGATGCCCATACTGCGCGCGCTGCCTTCGATGATTTTCATCGCGCCTTCAAGGTCGGCGGCGTTCAGGTCGGGCATTTTGATTTCTGCAATTTCGCGGATTTGAGCACGGGTAACCGTGCCGCCGTCTCGTTTTTGCGGGGTGCTGGAGCCTTTGTCCACACCGGCGGCTTTTTTGAGCAAATCACCGGCGGGCGGGGTTTTCAGCACAAACGAGAAAGTTTGGTCGGTGTAAATGGTAATTTCGACGGGGATGATTGACCCCATTTGGTTTTGGGTGCGTGCATTATATTCTTTGCAGAAAGCCATAATGTTGATTTGATGCGGACCCAATGCGCTACCGACCGGGGGCGCAGGGTTGGCTTTGCCTGCAGGAATTTGCAGTTTCACCATTGCTTTTACTTTTTTTGCCATAATCTTTTCCTACTTGAAAGGTTCTATTATGAAAGTTCAGTCACGTTGACCAAAACTCTTACGCGCAATTTATATGCGTTCTACCTGCAAAAAGTCCAACTCCACCGGTGTTTCGCGCCCAAAAAAGTTTACCAGCACTTTTACACGCGCCCGGTCGAGGTCAATTTCATCCACAACGCCGGAGAAGTCTTCGAATGGACCTTCCACGATACGAACTTTTTGCCCCAGTTTAAAGTTGACTTTAATTTTCGGGGCTTCGGCTTCCATCCGTTTGATGATTTTGTTGACTTCTTCTTCGCGTAACGGAATGGGTTTATTGCCCGACCCGACAAATCCGGTGACGCCGGGGGTGTTGCGCACCACATACCACGAATCTTCATCCAGCGACATTTCTACCAAAATGTAACCCGGAAAGATGCGTTTTTCAGAGGTGCGGCGCACGCCGTCTTTTAATTCAACCTCTTCTTCGGTGGGGACAACAACGTTAAAAATTTTGTTCTGCATCTGCATCGATTCGATGCGATGTTTCAGGTTTTTTTCGACCTTTTTTTCATATCCGGCGTAACTATGGATGACATACCATTTGGTGTCTTCCGGTTTTACGACCGTTTCTTCTTCTGTCGTTGCGTCTTCTGGCTCTGTATTCTGTTCGGTGGGGGCAGCGTTCTCGGTAGACAGTGCTTCTTCTTTTTCGTTACCCATTCAATCTCTCTCTTACACGTCGTTATTATTGGCGTAGAATCCAATTGCCAGCAGAATAAGCACAATTACGCCGATGACCATCCATGTGACATCATTGCTGATGATGCTGGTAATGACTTTGCCGAAGATAAAGTCTACCGCAAAAAGGAACAATGCCATAACGATGGTTCCCACCGTGACGGCGATGGTCAACGCGCGGGCTTCATCGCGGGTGGGCCAGGTTACTTTGCGAACTTCGGCGCGGACAGCGTAATATTGCTCTACCAAAAAGTTGGATTTGGGCTTTTCTGCCACGGCAGTCGAAGATGATCGTTTTGATTTTGCCATATCTTACTCCTCTAACGCCCCCTGTCGATAGTCATCGAAAAGAGGGCAAGTAACAAATTGTGGTCACTTTGCCCCCTTTTTTGTTCACGGATGTACGTTAGATTGAATTCGTTTTAGTCAACCAGAGGCTATTCGATAATTTTGGTGATGACGCCGGCGCCGACGGTGCGACCACCTTCGCGGATGGCGAATTTGCCGCCGACTTCCATCGCCACAGGCACGATGAGTTCCACATTCATCGTCACGTTGTCGCCGGGCATAACCATTTCCACGC
>JALVZI010000519.1:0-9760 GCA_027022125.1 Anaerolineae bacterium
AAACTGGGCGACGGCGTTCTCATCGTCACCGATGTGACCAACCGCGACCACCCTTTCGACACGCTGTTCAGCGAGCATTTCGCCTGCGTTCACTGCGGAACCAACCTGCCCCCCATCGAGCCGCGCACATTCAGTTTCAACAGTCCGCACGGCGCGTGCCCCACCTGCGGCGGGCTGGGCGTAAAACCGGAACTCGACCCCGATTTGATTTTCGGTCGCCCGGAACTGGCGCTGGCAAACGGCGCGGTGCGCCCGTGGGCAAAAGAATCCGAAACCGGCTATTACCGGCAACTCCTCCGCGCGGTTGCCAAACAGTACAATATCCCCATGAACGTGCCCGTGCGCGAACTGTCGCACACGCAAAAAGACATCATTCTGTATGGCGGCAAACCCGGCGAAAAAATCACGCTCACCCAAATTCATCCCGATAAAACCACCACCACATACCAAACCACGTTTGAAGGCGTCATCCCCAATTTAAAACGCCGCTATCAGGAAGCGAAAAGCGATGCCGTCAAAAGCGAAATCGAGCAGTATATGTCGCCGCGCGTGTGCCCCACCTGCAACGGGCAGCGCCTGCGCCCCGAAGCGCTCGCCGTCACCATTGGCGACAAATCTATCAGCGACATTGCCGCCATGCCCATCACCCGGCTGGCGGAATGGGTGAAAATGCTGGGCGACACGCCCGATTTTTCGCGGCGGCAGCGGGCAATTGCCGAACCCATCCTGCGGGAAATTGAAAAGCGGCTCCGTTTTTTGGTGGATGTCGGGCTGGAGTATCTCTCGCTGAACCGCACCACCGGCACGCTTTCCGGCGGCGAAGCGCAGCGCATCCGGCTGGCGACGCAAATCGGTTCGCAGTTGATGGGCTGTCTGTACATTTTGGATGAACCGTCCATCGGGCTGCACCAGCGCGATAACGCCCGGCTGATAAAAACGCTGCAAAATCTGCGAGATTTGGGAAACACGGTGCTGGTGGTCGAACACGATGAAGACACCATGCGCGCCGCCGATTGGCTGGTGGATATGGGTCCCGGCGCGGGCGAACACGGCGGCGAAGTGGTTTTCAGTGCGGATACCGCTACATTTCTGCGCGAATCGCCCAGCGAAACGGCGCAATTTCTGCGCGGCGAAAAATCCATCCCTGTGCCCGCCGTGCGCCGGCGGGGCAACGGTCGCTTTTTGACTCTGCGCGGGGCGCGCGAAAATAATCTCAAAAATATCACCGTCAATTTTCCACTGGGAACGTTTACCTGCGTCACGGGGGTCAGCGGCAGCGGCAAAAGCAGTCTGGTCATCGACATTTTACAGCGAAAGTTGGCGCAGTATATGTATCGCGCCAAAGCCAAACCGGGCGCATTCGATTCGCTGGACGGGCTGGAATATTTGGATAAAATCATCAACATTGACCAGAGTCCCATCGGGCGCACGCCGCGCAGTAACCCCGCCACGTATGTGGATGTGTTCACCCCGCTGCGCAATCTGTATGCCAGCCTGCCCGAAAGCAAATTGCGCGGATACGGTCCCGGGCGGTTCAGTTTTAACGTGAAAGGCGGTCGCTGTGAGGCGTGTCAGGGCGCGGGTATCATTCAAATTGAAATGCAATTTCTGCCCGATGTGTATGTGCCGTGCGAAATTTGCGACGGTTTGCGCTACAACCGCGAAACGCTGCAAATCAAATACAAAGGCAAATCCATCGCCGAAGTGCTGGATATGACGGTGGCGCAGGCGCTCGATTTTTTCAGCAACATGCCGGCGATTCGCCGCAAATTGGAAACACTGCAAAAAGTGGGGCTGGGGTATGTGCGATTGGGTCAGCCCGCCACCACCCTTTCCGGCGGCGAAGCACAGCGCATCAAATTGAGCAAAGAGTTGGCGCGGCGGTCGACGGGCAAAACGCTGTACATTTTGGATGAACCGACCACCGGACTCCATTTTTCGGATGTGGAGCGGCTGCTGGGCGTGCTGCACCGGCTGGTGGACAGAGGAAACACGGTCATCGTGATTGAGCACAATTTGGATGTCATCAAATCGGCGGATTGGGTGATAGATTTGGGTCCCGAAGGGGGTGACGGTGGCGGGGAGGTAGTTGTCGCCGGTACACCGGAGACGGTCGCCGCCGAACCGAGAAGTTATACCGGTCGCTGGTTGAAGCCACTGCTGGCATAAATGCACAAAAAGCCCCGAAAATCGTATGGTTTTCGGGGCTTTTGTAAATTCTGCGTAAACAAACCCTATAAATTCTAACCGTTTCATTTACAGTATTTTTATGATATGTTATAATGAAAGTGATTGTTTTAAAAATGGTCTTATTTTGTATTTTTGTGCTGTTCGGGAGAGAACTAATGGAAACTCAACGACGAGAGAAAGGACAGGGACTGGTAGAGTATGCGCTACTACTGGTAATGATTGCCGTGGTGGTACTCGGCGTGCTGGTGCTGCTGGGTCCTCAAATTAGCAGCGTCTATAGCCGAGTTATCAGCCATTTGGGCGGAACCGTGCCACATACCTACACCATCACCAGCGGTCCCACAATTACGGCAAGTTATAGTTCCGGTATATGTCAGTATTCGCTGACGATGCAAGTGCGCGTCACCGATGGTGGCTCGCCGGTCAGTGGAGAAGCGGTGAGTGTATCAGTCAATGGAGGACCGGCAGCCGGTTCACCACCATCAACCACAACAAATGCCAGTGGTATTGCCAGTTGGAGCAATGTTGGGGTAAAAAACGCCGGTGGATTATGCCAAAGCGGCACGTCTACCGTTTCGGTAGCCAATGGCGCCGTAACCCGTTCAGTTCATTATTAAAAATATACCCCCCTGCCCTTTTTGGGTATGGGGGGTTTCCGTTTTCCTCTCCACAAAAAATTATCCCCGCAAATCTCATCAACGTTAATTAACAGAAGGACACTGTTATGGACAAATTTTTCCCGCCCAAAAATTCACCATTGCCCCATCCAATGCGCCAATTGTTGATTTCAGTCGTTGCTGCAGCAATTGGCATCGTGGCATTGTTTTTTATTTTCGCGCAGAATCCTCCCGCTCAAGCCGATGCCAACATTCTATATGTCGCCACGTCGGGAAATGATACCGGATTGTGTGATTCCAGTGCCACCCCGTGCGAGACGATACAGTATGCCGTTGACCAAGCCACATCCGGCGATGAAATCCGAGTGGCAACCGGTGTTTATACCGGCGTGCAAACAATCGGCTTATCCACACAAGTGGTGAAAATCACCGGGAAAACACTTGTATTGCGCGGCGGGTTCTCCACTTCGAATTGGAACACACCCAATCCCGCAATCAATCCCACCATCATTGACGCAGAGGGACAGGGACAAGTGATAAATCTGGCTTTAGCCGGAAACACTCGCATCGAAGGATTTATTTTGCAAAACGGCTCTGCCGCCCGCGGGGGAGGTATTTTTGTTGATGGCGGGCAAGTTACACTGCAAGATAGTATCATCCGCTACAACACCGCCATTTCCAGTGGCGGCGCAATTTATGATATTGACGGTATTACCACCATTGCCCATAACCAAATTTACAGCAACAGCACCACTGCGCTCCCCGGTGGGGGCGCTATCGCCAACACATCATCATCCTCAACCACCATTGTTTCCAATGAATTTTACAGCAATACCGCCAGTAGCGGCGGCATCGGCGGGGCGATTCTCAATTCCGGTTATGCCACAGTTGAGGGTAACACCTTCCATCACAACACCGCAAATGGCGTGGCAGGCGGATTCGAGAATTTCATCAATGCAGTAGCACAACTGAACAACAATATTTTTTATGAAAACACCGCGGCGCTGGGTGGCGCAATATATAACGGTAAAAGTACGCTGACCATCTGGCACAATACTATCGTCAGCAATACCGCCACCGGTGGCACATATGGTGGCGGCATTTATAACGAAATAACCAGCACGCTGAAAATCACCAACAGTATTGTGATGAGCAATACCGGCGGCGGATTCGTCAACGACGGCACTGCCACCGCCGACCATAATGCCATTCAGGGCAATACCGGCGGCGACGCCATCGGCGTGACAGAAACCAACGCGCAATCGGGTGCGGCACATTTTGTTGACCCGGCGAACGGCGATTTCCACCTGCAAACCACTTCGGAATTGCTGGACAAAGGCATAGCGAACCCCCCCGTGACCACCGATATTGACGGCGAACCGCGCCCGTCGCCATTTGGCACGGTCAATGGCTTTGATTTGGGGGCAGACGAATTTTACGGCAGCGGCACGTGTTACGCCCGGCTGAACGATGGGCAGGTGTATATCAACCCGCAAACCGCGGTGAACGATGCCGTTTCCGGCGATACGGTCAAACTGGCGGGCAGATGCACCACCGGCATCACGGTGGATAAATCCATCACCGTGCGGGGCGGATATACCCTGACCAACTGGACTGACCGCACGTTTGGACCCACCACCATCGATGCCGGCGGCGGCATTATCATCAGTGGCAGCGGCATCACCCCCACCATCGACGGGCTGCACGTCACCGGGGCAACCGGCGACGGCATCGCCATCGGCGGGGGGGCAGCGCCGACCGTGCAAAACAGCGTTATTTTCGGCAACAGCGGCAACGGCATTTCTGTCGCCGGGCAGAGCGTTTTGCGCCACAATACCATTTACGGCAATACCGATAGCGGCATCAGTTTTTCCGGCGGCACACCGACCATCGCCAACAATCTCATCATCAACAACGGTACGGGCATTTCCGGCACGGCGAACCTGACCGTGTTTAGTAATGACCTTTTCGGCAATACCGCCACCGTCGGCGGGGCGATGACCGACCCCACCGGCGCGAATGGCAATATGACTGCCAACCCCTCATTCGCAGATGCGGCAGGTGGCGATTTCCACCTGAACACCGATTCGCCGGTGCTGGGATACGCCGATGACGTTTTCGCCGCACCCACCGATTTTGAGGGCGATTCACGCCCGCAGGGGCAGCACAGCGACATCGGCGCAGATGAAGCCACTGTTTTCCCCGATGTTCGTTTTGCGGCAGATGGCGCTCAAACCGGCGTGGCAGGCGGCGCACCGGTCGTCTATTCGCACCAACTGACCAATATGGGTTCCATCGCCGATACTTTCGACATCACTTTCACCAATTTTTCCACATGGACAGTGACGGTCGTGCCCAGCGGCACGGTATCGCTGAACCCCGGCGACAGTCTGTCCGTGCAGGTCACGGTGCAGGTTCCCGCCGGTGCATCGCCGGGCATCACCAAACGGGTGGTTGTGACCGCCACATCGCAAACCAACGGCGCGGTATTCGACACCGTAACCGATGACACTACCGTGCGCATCCAACCGGGGGCAGATTTCACCCCGGCATATACCGAATATGTTGACCCCGGCAAATCCATCATTCTGACACACGTGCTGACCAACACCGGCAATTATACCGACACCTTCGTGCTGACACTGACGTATGACCCCGCCAATCTGACCGGCGACAGTTGGGGCATTCTGCTCCCTGCCGCGCCATACACCGAAACCGTTCCGGCGGGACCATACACCTACACACTGGCGCAGGGCGCAGCGATGACCGTGCGGGCGGTGGTCACTGTGCCGCAGTTCGCCGCGGCAGATTTGGAAAACACATTTTTCCTGCACGCCGAATCGCAGGCAGACCAGGGCACGGCGCCGCATTTTACCACCCTCACCACCGACACCATCATCGCCAACGCCATTTCCGGCAACCGGTACATCAGCCCCACAGGCAACGATGATACCCCGCCGAACAACTGCACCGTGCCCACCCAACCGTGTGCCACCATCAAACGCGGGCTAGAAACCGTTTCCATCGGCAATACGGTGCATGTGGCGCAGGGCACATACACCGAAAACAATCTGCGGCTCAATGGCAATATCACTCTGCAGGGCGGCTGGAAAACCGATTTTTCCGAGCGGGATGCCGACCCCAGCCAAACCATCATCGACGGGCAAAATGCCGACCGCGTGCTGTGGGTGCTGAACGGCAATCCCACCATCGAAGGATTCACCATTCGCAACGGCAAAACCAATGCGCGGGGCGGCGGGCTATATATTGACGGCAGCGCATCGCCCACAGTGAACAGCAACATTTTCTACCGGAATACTACCAGCAGCGGCGGGGGCGGTATCGCCGTGAACAGCGGACAGCCGCTCATCAAAAATAACGTGCTGTTTGAAAATACCGCCGATTTCGGCGGCGGGATATACATCGCCACCGGAAACGGGCAATTGCTGAACAATACCATCATCAGCAATACCGTTACCGGTTATGGCGGCGGGGTATATAACGGCAGCGGCAGCACCATTATTTCCAACACGATTGTCGCCAGCAATACCGCCGACATTCGCGGCGGCGGGGTGTACAATGCCGGTGGCAGCATTTTTATGGACTATAACGACTTTTTTGGCAATAGCGCGCCGGTATATGCCGACAGCAACGCGGCAACGGGCATACATTCGCTGGCTGTGGAACCCGATTTGGCGGACATCAGCGGGTTGGATTTTCATGTGAATGTCAGTTCGCCGCTGGTGGACACGGGCGACCCCGCCACCGACAATTTCGGCGATTTTGAGGGTGACATTCGCCCGGTGGATCAGGGATTCGACATCGGCGCAGATGAATTGGCGGGTTGTCTGGCACAGATTGAGCGCACCGGACAGATTTTCGGCAATGTTCAGCAGGCAGTGGATACCGCCGTCAGCGGCGACACCGTGCGGCTCAGCGGGTATTGCCGCGGCGTGCATCCCATCACCATCGGCGGGCAAACCATCAGCCAAACGGTACATCTCACCAAAGCGGTCAATTTGCAGGGCGGATGGAACAGCCGATTCGACCGGCAAGACCAGCCAAATGTTATTTTCGATGCGGAAGGTTTGGGACGCACACTGTTCATCAGCGGCACGGTCAGCCCGCGCATCGAGCGGGTTACATTTGCCAACGGCGATGCCACCGGGTTGGGCGGCAGTCCATCTGGCGCAGACGCGGGCGGCGCGGTGTACATTTTCGATGGCGCGCCGAGTTTCAGGCGGTCATTCTTCCGGCAAAGCACAGCCGAAATCGGCGGGGGGGTGTACAATCGCAGTGGCAGTCCCATTTTCACCGGCGATAAAGACACATTGAGTTTTAATCGCATTTTGAGCAATACCGCCACACTCAACGGCGGCGGGTTTTACAATGAAACGGGAAATCCGAAATTTGATAACACCTTCATTTTTGCGAACAGCGCGGTCAACGGCGGTGGATTCTATAATGCCGCCGGACAACCAAATTTCGACCACGACAATAACCATATTTATGAAAATCACGCAACACTGGACGGCGGTGGATTTTTTAACGCGGCAGGCGGTCCCATTTTTAACGCCGATGGCATCTATCGAAATGATGCCGGTCGAGATGGTGGCGCATTTTTCAACCGCAGCAATCAGGTATTCACCATTACCAATATGGTGGTGTTCAGCAATACCGCCGGCAGCAATGGCGGCGCGTTTTACAATTTCACCGGCAGTCCGGTGGTGTGGCACATCACCGTGGCACAGAATAACGCGGGCGGCAACGGCGGCGGATGGTACAACCGCGCCGGTACACCACAGATAATCAATACCATTTTTGCCGAAAACAGTGCAACTGTGGGCGGCGGCATTTACGATTTAAATCAGGGCACGGTGCGCCGCTATAACGATGTGTACGGCAATAGCGGCGGCAACTACGGCAATATCAGCGCGGCAACGGGCAGTATTTCTGCCGACCCGCTGTTTGTGAACCCTACCAACGGCGATTTCCACCTGCTCGACAGTTCTCCGGCGATTGATGTCGCCGACCCGAATTCGTGGGTGCTGTCTGATATTGACGGCAACGTGCGCCCCAGCGACCAAGGGTTCGATATGGGCGCGGATGAGTTCAGCGAATGTTTCGCCATCATCAATAGTGACACGTCCCACATTTTCGGCAGCATTCAATCTGCGCTGGATGCCAGCAGCGCCACAACCGATGTCATCAAAGTTGCAGGACACTGTCGCGGCGTTCAAACCCAATGGGGCGCAAACGCCACTGTTTTTGTGGACAAATCGCGCACCATTCAGGGCGGCTGGCGTCCCGATTTCACTCAGCAGGATTATATCACCACTGTGGATGCCGGTTTCCGCGGGCACGTGTTCTATATTGTAGATGGCGTTTCGCCGACCATTGAGAATTTCGATATTGTGCACGGCGACGGTGGCGCGATATACAATTTGAGCGCGCAAAAACCGACCATCCGCCAAAATCGTATTTACAGCAATACCGGCTCAATTGGTGCAGCAATTTTCAATGCCGGCGGCAATTTGGTGGTGGAAGATAGTAACCATATTTTCAACAATGTTGCTGGTATTGGCGCGGCATTTTACAGCGACGGCGGTGCGCCTGCCCTGCAAAACAATTTCATTTATGAAAACCGAACCACCGATGCCACTGCCGGTGGCGCAGTGTATATCGCAGCGGGCAGCGCGCGCGTGTGGCACAACACGCTGGTCGGCAATATAGCCGATAGCGGCACCGGCGCGGGGGTCTATCGCGCGGGGGGCACCCCCGACATCCGTAACAATATTGTGATTGACAGCACCGGCAGCGCGATGCACAACGGCGGCGGCGCGGGCGCATTTGGCTATAACCTGCTCGCCGATAACAGCGGCGGCGATGGCACACTTTCTGCCGCCACCGACCTGCACACTCGCCCCACTTTTGTGAACGCCGCTGTGCATGATTACCATCTCGACCCTGCCAGCGCGGGAATTGACCGCGGCGACCCGGCACTGTTTGGGCTGTTGCTGGCAGATATAGACGACGACATTCGCCCGTCAAATCAGGGAATGGACATCGGCGCGGATGAAATCGGCGGCTGTTTTGTGCGCATCAACCAATCGCCGCCCATTTATGGCAGTCCGCAATACGCGGTCAGTCTCGCCGGTAACGGGGATATTCTGGATGTTGCCGGAACCTGCACCGGCGTGAACAGTAACGGCGGCAGCACTCAAAACCTGTTCATCGACAAAAATATCACCATGCGCGGCGGCTGGAAGATTGATTTCAGCAAACGCGACACATTCACCACACTGGATGCGGGCGGTGGCGGACGCGGCGTTACGCTGAATATCAGCGGCGGCACACCCGTGCTCGACCGTTTCCGCATCACTCGCAGTGACGGCGGCGCGGTGGTTAATGAAAACACCAACGGCACAGTGAAAAATAATGTTATTTTCGGCAATACTGCTGTTAACGGCGCGGGGCTGGTCAATAACGGCGGCAATCTGCAATTTTGGCACAATACCGTGTACAGCAATACCGTCAGCGGCAACGGTGGCGGTGCATACATTTCCGGCGGCAACCCGGTCATTCGCAATAACATTTTTGCGCAAAACCAAGCCTCAAGCGGCAGCGCCGTGTTTGTGGCGGGCGGTTCGCCCAGTGTGGACTATAACAGCACGTGGGCAAATACCGGCGCGGATTACGGCGGCATCAGTGCGGGGGCAAACGATGTAACCAGTGACCCGCTTTTTGTGAGCCAGAATCCGGCGGACGGTACTTTTATGAAACTGACCAAATTTTCGCCGGTGATTGACGCGGGCGACCCTGCCTCTCCGGTGGGCGACGATTTTGAAAATCAGGTGCGCCCCAGCAATTTGGGGTTCGATATGGGTGTGGATGAATACGCCGTCTGTCTGGCAAAAGTGGCTTCCACCGGCGAAATTTTCGGGCATCCTGCG
>JALVZI010000519.1:9770-21455 GCA_027022125.1 Anaerolineae bacterium
GTGCTGGTGAACAAAAATCTCACGTTCAGCGGCGGTTGGAACGAAACTTTCAACACCCGCGACTCGCTGACTCCAGCGGTGATGAGCGGTTCCAGCGCGGTGAACAGCGGGCGGGTCGCCGTGGTAAACAGTGGCATCACCGCTTCGTTTGAAATGTTCACCCTGCGCAATGGCACGGCAAATAATGGCGGCGCAATTTCAAATGCGGGCACGCTCCACCTGCTTGACCCCATCACAGTTATCAGCAATACGGCAACTGGCAACGGCGGCGCAATTTACAATACCGGTACACTCTATCTGACCGATGATGGCAGCAATGACGGTTTTTTCATCACCGGCAATACGGCTGTCAACGGCGGTGCAATTTACAATACCGGAGATATCCAGTCCACCGGTGTGGAAGCGCCATCAAGCAATACGGCAACCGGCAACGGCGGCGGCATTTATAACACCGGTACACTGAATATGCATAACGGGCTGGTATCATCGAACAGCGCACCGACGGGCACAGGCGGCGGCATTTATAACACCGCTGGCGGTGTTATCTCGCTGACCAATGTTTTTCTCAGTTTCAATACCACCGGCGGCGATGGCGGTGGGGTGTACAGCACTGGTGCGCTCAATGTGAATTTCAATACCCTGCGAGATAATCACAGCGATGGCACAGGCGGCGCAATTTTCGATGGTGGCACACTGACACTGCGAAATTCCATCGTTTACAATAACAGCGCCCCCACCGACGGAGGCATTCACAGCAGCACACCGAGTGTGGCGTTCACCGACTTCTATCTGAATTCCGGTGGCAACGGCATATCTGGTTGCCCCAGTTGCCGCTTCGACCAAAATCCGTTGCTGTCTCCAACTGGATTCATCCCTGCTATCACTTCGCCGGTAATTGACGCTGCCGACCCCGCCAGCACGCTGAGCGATGATTGCTGCGGCAACGGTCGCCCACACAATACCGGATATGACCGGGGCATGTACGAAGTGATTCTCAACCGAGCAGCAGCATTTACCCACGATTTGGAAGGTTCTACCGTGTCGGGCGACAGCCCAACCACTGTGCACACCAAATACGCCGACCCCGGCACAACCATCACTTTCACCCATCGCTTGCGAAACACCGGCTCGCTCACCGACACGTTCAACATCGGTATCGACAGCAGCAGTCAGGGGTGGTCGGCGGTGGCATCGCCCATATCGGTGACGCTGGCATCTGGCGCAATTACCGATGTGCTGGTAGCGGTCACCGTGCCGCCGAACGCGCTCGGCGGGGAAGTGGACACTTCGGTCATCTCGGTTACTTCCCGTCTGTCACTGCTTGATGCAGCGTTCAGCCCATCGCCCGAAGGCAGATTCAGCATCCAACTCACCGATAAAACCATCGTCAACGCGGTAGTTGATTTCCGCATCAGCAATAATAGCGGCGCGGGCGCACCCGGCGAAACCATCGTTTACACTCATATCGTCACCAACGCGGGGAATGTCTCCGACACGCTCGATATTTTCCTTGACCCGCAATATGCCAGTATGGCGCTGGTCAGCCCGCCGACACTCACCGTGCCCATCAGCAACACCGGTATGCTGACAGTCACCATCACCCTGCCCGATTGGGTTGCAGGCGGCATTGACGACACCAGTTATGTCATCATTCGCCCGCAGCATTACCCCGATGCAGAAACTGCCGGCGCGGATACCACCGCCATCAGTTACACCACCGGCACACGGTATGTTAGTTTAACGGGAAATGACGGCGACAACAGCCCCGATGAAACGGTGAAATGGAATAACTGCACCAACCCGACGGTTACACCGTGCCGCACATTTGCGCACGCACTGGCGCAAGCCGCGCCGGGAGATACCATCGCGGTGGCAGCGGGCACATACACCCAAACCATCACCGCCACCGTCGGCAGCGACACCGTCAGCCAGATTTTGTATCTGGATAAACCGCTCACCGTGCGCGGCGGCTATTCCACCGCCGATTGGAGCACATCTCTGCCGCAGAGCCAACCCACCATTCTGCACCCGAGTTCCGGGCGCGGGGTGTTCATCACCGGCACAAATGCCATCACGCTGGACGGGCTGACCATCACCGGCGGCAGTACCGCCGGATACACCGACCGCAGCGGCGGTGCAATTTTCAACGGTGGCGGAAATCTCACCGTGCTGGCGAATACCCTGCACACCAACACTGCCGATAGCGGCGGCGCAATTTTTAACAGCGGCGTGTTGACCATCGCCAACAGCGTGCTATACAACAATTCCGGCAGCGCAATTTACTCTGTGAACAGCGATGTGCTGGCAGAGTATAACACCTTCTATCACAACACCGCAACCGGCAATGGCGGCGCAATCTATCACAGCAGCGGCACACTCACCGTGCAAAGCAATATTTTCATCACCAACACGGCAACAACTGGCGGCGCAATTTATGTTTCCGGCGCAACAGCCACCATTGATACCAACGACTTTTTCGGCAACAGCAGCGATGTCAGCGGTGCGACACCGTCCAACAGTCTCACCGTCAACCCGCAACTGACCGACCCCGCCGGAGGCGATTTCCATCTGACCAAAGGTTCGCCGGTGGAAGACCGCGGATTGATGCCACTCTCCGGCATCACCGATGATTTTGAGCGCGACCATCGCCCGCAACTGGGTTACGATTTGGGCGCAGATGAACGCCAACACCAACCCGGGGTAATTATCGCCCCCGACCACAGCGCCACCGTGAACGGCGGCAGCACCATCATTTACACTCATCTCATCACCAACACCGGCGAAGATACCGACACCATCTCCATCACCCACAACAGCAGCCGTGGCTGGGCAGATTTCTCGCAAGTGCCAACCACCATCACCCTGACCACAGGACAAACCGCTACTTTTGGCATCACTGTTTCGGTGGGGAGCATCGGCGGGCAAAGCGACACCACCATCATCACCGCCACATCGAGCGCAGCGCAGCAGTCGGGGCAAACCGTATTCGATACCGCCACCGATGTGACCACTGTGGCACAAACTTTCGGCGTGCAATTTACCCCCGACCGCAGCACCACCACCGGCGCAGATACCACCGTGTCGTTCACCCACACGCTGACCAACACCGGCAACGGCAGCGACACTTTCGCGTTCACCGCCGCCGATTCGGCGGGATGGGCGGTGCAACTGCCCGCACCGGTCACACTCTCCCCCGCCGCAACGCGCACCATCACCGTGACCATCACCGTGCCGGCGGGCAGCGGCGGCATTTCAAACGTGACCACCATCACCGCCACATCACAACTCAGCCCCACAGGCGCAGTCGCCGCGGTAGCAGATACCATCACCGTGCCGCTGGTGCGCGGGGTTATTTTCACCCCGAACCGCGCCATCGGCGGCGTGGCGGGCAGTACCGTCAGTTTTGAGCACACCATCACCAATACCGGCAACGCCGCCGAAACCTTCAATTTGGCGGCTGCTTCCGATTTCGGCTGGACAATCACACTGATACCCACCCAAACCACGCTGGCAGCGGGCGGCAGCGCCGATATTCTGGCGCTGGTGGATATTCCCGCCGGAACCACCGGCGGTATCACCGATACCGAAACCATCACCGCCACCGCTGCCGGAGATGTTGCCGTGTTCGACACGGTAGTTGACCATACCGGCGTGATTACCCAGCCGGTCACGGTCAATCCGCCGCAGAGCGTGACGATTATCGGCGTGACGGCGGGTATGGTCAACACCGATTACACATTCAGCGCGCAGGTCAGTCCGGCAGATACCAGTTTCCCGCTGACATACACCTGGCGCGCCACCGACCAAACCGACGCGGTACACACCATGAGCAGTCTGTTCGACCAAGTGACCTTCAACTGGGCTGCCGCCGGAACGAAAACCATCTCGGTTACGGTGGAAAACGCGGCGGGCACGGTGGTTGACAGCCACACGGTCATCATCGCGCTGAACACCCAACCGCCCGGCGCAGTGAGCATCAGCGGGGCGACCGGCACATCGCTGAACATGGCAACGGCGTTCACCGCCACCGTTTCTCCGGCGAATACCACTCAACCGCTGACATACACCTGGCGCGCCACCGACCAAACCGACGTGACTCACGCTGCCGTTGCCGCGCTGACGGATGCCGTCAATTTCACATGGGCAACCACCGGCACAAAAACCGTCACCGTCACCGCCGAAAACGCGCTGGGAGCGGTTGTCGGCACGCACGTGCTCACCGTCACCGCTGCACCGAGCGCACCGACCAATGTGCGCATCAGCGGGGCAACCACCGGACAAACCGGCACAGCGCTCAACTTTACGGCTGATGTTCTGCCCCCGAACACAGCCACACCGCTGACATATACCTGGCGCGCCGATGAGCAATTGGCGGTGGTACACAGCGGCAGTACCGCGCTGACGGATGCCGCCGCTTTCACATGGGCAACCACCGGCACCAAAATCATTACCGTCACCGTCAGCAATGTTGCGGGCAGTGTGTTCGATACCCACACCGTCACCATCAGCGCCGCACCGCCAACATTCATCTATCTGCCGCTGATATTCAAAAATTACACCCCGCCGATGCCCACACCGACACCCGTCGCCTCTGCCACCCCGACGCCAATACCGACCGACACTCCGATGCCGACGGCGACACCCTCTCCCACCAACACCCCAACGCCGACAGCAACCGCTACACCCACCGCCACATCCACGGGAACACCGCCGCCAACGCCGACCAACACCGCCACGCCCACCAACACCCCGACACCGACCGCCACACCGGTTATGCCCGATTTGGTGGTCACCGAAATTCGCGTGGAACCCAACCCGCCGAATAACGGGTCGGCGGCAACAGTTTTCGTCACCATCAAAAATCAGGGACTGGTGGATGTGGCTTATGGCAACAATTTTTGGGTTGACTTTTATGTGAATCCGGCAACCACCCCCGCCATTGGCGATGCCGGCGTTCTCTTCTGGCCCGTTCAGGGTGCAGATATGACTGCCGGAGCGACACTGACATTCACCGCACCATACACCTTTGCCAGCGGCACGGCGCAATTGTACGCGCTGGTTGATTCCGGCGGAAATGTAGCGGAAAACAACGAAACCAACAACCTGCTCGGTCCGGTATCGCTGACGGTGAACCGTACCGCCGAAAATCGCATTTTAATGCCGACGGCGGTACATCCGCGCGGCACGCCAACGCCATCAAACGGTGAATGAAATGGTTGCAAAATTACCGAAAGTGCGCTATAATATCATTGTATTGACATAAAAAGAGGTGCACAATGAAACGGTTCTCAATTCTGGTTATACTTTTCGCCGTCACAGCCTCGGCGATTTCACTGCTGGCTGTACCGCCCACTTCGCTGGCGCAGCGACCCACGCCCACCAACATCGTTTCGCCCACGCCAACGAAATCTGTAGAAAGCCATAAATCCACATCGAGCAAATCATCATTTATGCCGCCACAGGAAGGCGCAGTCTGGGGATATGTGATTGACTATTCCAACAGCGGCGCGCCGCAAGCGGGCGTGCCGGTGGTGCTCGACGGCGGCGGCTGGTCGGCGGAAACCGTTTCTGACAGCAACGGCTTCTATCAATTTGCCGGGCTGGGCAGCGGCGAAGCCCGGTTGCGGTTAAAATTGCCGCCGGATGCGCATCCGGTCAATCAAGATTGGCGAATCCACACCGGCAGTGCCAGCCCGCAAGCAACCAATCTCGGTTTTTACTGGGGCGAGAATCCACCGCTGCCGGTGGTGATGACCGCTGATGCCAAAAAAGGTTCGCTGACGGTGACGGTGAAAAATCAGAGCGGCGGCGATGCCCACAATCTGCTGGTAACAGTTTCGCTGCCCCCGGAATTGAGCGCCGCCAAAATTTCCGCCCCCGACGGCGCAGAAGCCGACGCCGCCGACCACAGCGCAACCGCTCTGCTGAACACACTGCCCAACGGTGAACAGGCAACTTTCACCGTTGAAGTGACCGCCGATGCCGCAGACAACACATCGGCGGCGGAAGTCTCGCTGGTGTACGATGAGCAACTCACGCCGCAGCAAATTTCGGTTGAATTGCAACCGGGAAAAACCGGCACAGCAGCATCCGGCACAGAAGCCGTCATCCCCGAAACGGGGGGCGCCGGTGAAAACAATTTGCCGTCCACTGCCATGCCCATCGCCGTGCTGGCGACACTGTTTGTGCTGGGGCTGGCATACGCCGGTATTCGGGGGTTCGCCCGGCGCGCATAATTTCAGGCAACAAAAAAGCCTGTCACGTTTGTGTGACAGGCTTTTATTTTTCAGAAAGGTTAACCGCCCAATTCGCCGCCGGTAATGCGCCACACCAAATAAATTCGCTGGACGGCGGTAAAATTGGTAAAAATTGCCAATATCCACAGCACAATTAACAGTTGGTTAAACACCAGCCCGATAACCAATAGCCCCACCCGTTCAAAACGGGTGAGCAATCCCTGTTTCAACTCCACGCCGATACCCTCAGCGCGGGCGCGGGCATAACTGACCATCAACGACCCGACGATGGTCATATAAATCAGCACCAATTCGGTTTGAGCGCCCCGCCCCACCAAAAAGACGAATAATCCGAAAAATATCGTCGCTTCTGAAAAACGGTCGAGTGTGGAATCGAGAAACGCGCCAAACCGGCTGGTGCGCCCCATCGTGCGCGCCAGCGTGCCATCTATCGCATCAAATCCGGCGGCGAGCAGTATCAGCAGTCCGCCCAGTTGTAAATGCCCGTAACCGATAACCACGGCAACCCCGACGGTCAGCAAAAAGCCGATAACGGTAATAACATTCGGGGAAATCCCCGTCCAGCCGATGAACCGGGCTAACGGTTCCAGAAAAACGCGTGTATATTTTCGAGCCAAATCAGAAAGCATGCAAAAGTCCTCAATAAAAAGTATTCTTCACAATAGTACCCTATTCAGCGCGGAAAGCAAAAAATCACATTCGCTTTTATTCCCCGCAGTAACAGACGCTTGCCTTGAATTTTTGTTTATGCTACCATGTTAATGTGACGTTATTTTAAAGGGGATATTATCGGTGACAGCCACCATTCACAGTTTAACCGACCGCACTCAAAATAATTCGGCGTTTCAACTATGGTTGAACGACATCAACGCTCGATTGATGAAATCCATCAGCAAGTTGGTTTCGCCGGTGCAGCAAGCGGAATGGATTGCACTGCTGAAATCTTCCGGCTCACGCGAAGAGATTTTTCCCGCGCTGGTAAAATTGAATTTGCCGCTGGCAACCATTGCCCAACTTTTTGAAGAAACCGCCGCCCTGCTCCCCGAACATAACCCCGATTACTGGCGACATTTAACATACCTGCAAACGCAAATAATGCGCGTTTTGGACGAAACGTCGAATGTTTCCACCCATCACCAGCGCATCGGGTTGCTATCAAAACTGCCGAGTTTGGCGCAAACGTCCTCAAATCCGAAACAAATTTTGGAGAACATCGCTACCCTGCTGGCAGATATTTTTTACAACGCCTCCGTCAACCTTTTTTTGAGCGCCAACTCGCACGAACAGTTGAATTTGCAAGTTGCCCACTGGCCGGGCGCAGTTCCCACCGAGCGGGAAAAAGCAACTTTTTTGCACACTATCACCAACCATTCCGGCGCAGTGAAAGCCGCGCTGGCATCGAGCACGCCGCAAATTGCCCACACAATCGCCTACCCTGCCCCACCGAAATTGCCCGCCATTTATGAAGAACTCGCCGCGCCGCTGGTAAAAAACAATACCGTTTTGGGGGTCATTCACATTCTCAATCACGGGTCACAGCCATATACCCTGACGGATTTATCGTTTTTGGATGCCGTCGCCAGCGAATTAACCCTGCTGCTCGACACCGCCGACATGCAATCGGTACTGGCACACAAAGCCAAAGAACAGCAAATCTTGCTAGAAGCCAACGCCGCGCTGAGTAACAGCGACACCGCCGGAAACGCCATTGACGCTCTGGTTGAAAAAATCACCGAAGCGCTAAATGTGGGCGCGTGTGTCGTTTCTCGATGGGATGAGGCGACAAAAACCTTCACCGCCATTTCGGAATATGTGACAGGCAAAAAAACTGCCGCACGGCGCACATGGCGCAACCTGCACCAACCCATCCCCGTGCAAAATGACCCCATCGGTAAACACGTGTTGGAAACCCGTCAGCCCTTTTTGCAGCACAGCACCACACCGCGCTATACCGCCCCGCTCACCAAAAATAACTGGCGGCGATACGGCTGGAACAGTATGCTGGCAGTCCCGCTCATCAACCAAAAACAGTTTCTCGGTTTGTTGGAAGTGTATGACCATGATATGCAGCGCACTTTCTCCACCGACGAAATTCAACTGGCGCAGGCTTTTGCCCACCAAACTTCTGTCACCATCAGCCAGATTGATTTGTTGCAAGCAACCCGCGAGCGACTGATGGAAGTCAGCACGCTGTACTCGCTGTCACAGCAACTCATTTCAACCTCTCCATTGGAATTGACCCCGCTTTTAAATAACATTGTCGCAACCGTTAAAAAAATTGTCGACTGCCGGGCATGCGTTTTGTTTTTGGTGGATGACAGCGGAAAATACCTTGAAATTAAAGCCGCTACCGGCATCAAAAAGCGATGGCAAGATACCGCACGGCTAAAAATCGGCGAAGGAGCCGCCGGAAAAGCCGTTGCCGAACGCCACACCATTTATGTACCCGACACTTATGACGACCCCGATTTCATCTTTTTTGACCACTGCGTCCGGTCGCTGGTGGTGGTTCCGCTTATTTTTCAGGGCGAAGTCATCGGCGCGATAAATTTGGATGATACCAAACCGAATGCTTTCGGCAGGGCACAGGAACGTTTGTTGAGCATCGCCGCCAACCATGCCGCCATCGCCATTCAAAATGCGCGGCTTTTCCAAAAACTTTCCACCGAAGAACACCGCACCCGCGCCATCATCGAGCACATGGCGGACGGAATTTTGTTAATTAACCGCGACGGCAGTATTATCACTGTCAATTCAGCATTAAGCCGTATGGTTGGCATTCGCAGCGCCGCGATGCTGGGGAAAAATATTCACAGCAAAACGTTACCCCCCGCGTTAAAGGCAATTTCTGCCCCGTTGAAAAAAGACCGGCACACAGGGCATTTGGTTAACACGGTGACACTGCCGGGAAAAGGCGACACCACGTTACGCATTATTGCCACACCCGTCACCAATGAGCAGGGACAGCAACTCGGCGAAGTACGGTTAATCCACGACATTACCCGCGAACACCGTTTGGAACAACTCAAAGACGATTTCATTTCGACCATTTCACACGAGTTGCGCACGCCTTTGTTTTCAATTCAGGGGTTTGTGCGGTTGATTTTAGATGGTGATGTGCCGGATGCCCGCACCCAACGCGAGTTTCTGACCATCATCGAACGTCAAGCCGACCATCTGGCTGAGTTGGTATCGAATCTGCTTGATTTGAACCGGCTTTCGTCAAACGCGCTGCAATTAAAACTCGAACCGATAGACCTGTCGGAAATTCTCACCCGCACCGTCAGTCAATTGGAGGGATTTTCTCGAAAGAAAAAGGTTTATGTCGATACAAAATTGCCTGCATCGCTGCCACCGGTTATGGGAGATGCCACACGATTGAAACAGGTTTTCACCAATCTCATTGGAAACGCCATAAAATTCACCCCGCAAAGTGGGCGGGTGTGGGTGCAAGCCAAAGCACAGTCCAATAGTGTGCTCATCAGCGTCACCGATACCGGCATCGGCATCCCCGCGGATGAAATGGAAAGGATTTTCGGGAAATTTTACCAAGTTGAAGAGCACAGCACCCGTTCTGCAGAAGGCAGCGGACTGGGGTTACATATTGCCCGTCAATTGATTGAACGACACAACGGCAAAATATGGGCGCAGAGCGAATTGGGCAAAGGCAGCACTTTTTTTGTACAGTTGCCCATCGCCACCAGAAAAACATCCCTCAAAGGAGGGTAACATATGAGTACCGTTTTGGTAATTGACGATGATGTAAATGCCCTGAAGTTACTGGGGTATACGCTGCGCAAAGTCGGTTTTAAAATTCTGCTGGCGCAAAACGGCTTTGAGGGCTTAAAAAAAGCAGAAGAGCACATACCCGATTTGATTGTATCGGATTTAATGATGCCCCGGATGGACGGGTATGAAGTTACCCGCCGCCTGCGAGCCAACCCCAAAACCCGTCACATTCCCATCATCATTTTAACCGCGAAATCTCAGGTGCAGGATAAAGTTGCCGGTTTTGAAGCAGGCGCGAACGATTATGTTACCAAACCGGTGATGCCCGCCGAACTCATCGCCCGCATAAAAGCCCAACTTGCCGCCCGACCCGCAGTTGCCGCCCCGACACCGCTGCAAGCGCGCGCCCGTCTGGTTGGTTTTGTGGGCGCAAAAGGGGGCGTTGGGCTAACAACCCTGCTCGTCAATATTGGCTTGGCACTGCAAAAATCGGGTAAAGACGTGATGCTGGTTGATTTCAAATCTTCCGGCGGGAATGTATGCCAAATGCTGGGACACGCGCCCAATAATGATTTGCTGACCATATTGCGCAATCCCAGCACTATTGTCACCCCCGACGACATCGGACGGGCAATGATGCGGCACACTTCGGGGGTAACAATGTTGCCACCGGTACACGGGGTATATGCTCGCTACCACCCCCTTGATGCAAAACAAGCCAAAGCCATTTTAAACATTGTTGACGCCAATGTGGATTACGTGTTCATTGATTTAGGAAATGCGATGACCCAAGCCGTTACCTCTGCGCTGAAAATTTGCCATCAGATTTGTCTGGTCACCGAACCGAACCTGCTGGCATTCGACCAAGCCCGGCGCATCACCCAATATCTTTCAGATGTGGGATTGAATTCAAACAATTTAGGTGCGGTGCTGATTAACCGCAGTCGCACCGGACACGGATTTACCATGTCACAAATTAAAGATATTCTAAAAATTGATGTTTGGGGTATAATTTCACCAGTGCCGGAACTGGCACACCAAGCGACGCAAGCCAAAACCACCATCGTAGAATTGCAACCCAATCACATCGTTTCGCAACAGTTTGAACAACTGATTCCGATTTTTACCTCAAATAGTTAGAAACCTGATTTCGGGATAAGTGAGACAATATTCAATTGAAGTAAAAATAGTCCACAGATGGACACAGATTACACTGATTTTTATTTTTTCTGTGAAAATCTGTGCTCATCTGTGTGAATCTGTGGACTGAAAATTTTATCCCGAATTGAGGTTAGAAAGGATTTTTCGGCACTATGACCGATTTTTACGCACAAATTGAAACTGCCAGCCAAATACTTAAACACGCATCGTATGCCATCGCGCTGACCGGCGCGGGCATCAGCACCCCATCCGGCATTCCAGATTTTCGTAGTCCGGGTTCCGGGCTGTGGACACAAGTGAACCCGATGGATGTCGCATCCATCATCGCCTTTCGCCAGCACCCGGAGATATTTTACGATTGGGTACGCCCGCTGGCGGGAAAAATCCTCAATGCAGAACCAAATCCGGCGCATTATGCGCTGGCACAACTGGAAGCGGCGGGCATATTAAAAACCATCATCACCCAAAATATTGACGGGCTGCACCAAGCCGCCATGAGCAAACAGGTGCTGGAAGTTCACGGACACACGCGCAGCGC
>JALVZI010000520.1 GCA_027022125.1 Anaerolineae bacterium
GCTGGAAAATGTGGACGGCGCGGAAATCGTCCCGCTGGCGGGTGAAACGGAATGCTGCGGATTCGGGGGGCTGTTCGCCGTGAAAATGAGCGATATTTCCGGCGCGATGCTGGAGAAAAAACTGGATAACATCGAAGCCAGCGGCGCAGACACGGTGGTCGCCACCGATTTCAGTTGTTTGATGCACATCGGCGGCGGGTTGAAAAAACGGGGCAGTGTGGTGCAGGCAAAACACATCGCCGAAGTGCTGCGCCCCGACGGGGAGGGTTCGGATGCCTGAAACAACCTTCCAACAGCGCGTGCGCGCCGCGCTGCACAATCCGAAAGTGACTCACGCCGTGGCGCTCGGCGCGCACCATCTGGTGGAAGGACGCGCCCGCGCCGTTGCCGCCTTCCCCCAAATGGACGAGTTCCGCGACCGCGCACGGCTCATCCGCGCTCACACGCTCAGCAATCTCGACCGCTATTTGGCGCAATTTGCCGATAATGTGCAGGCAAACGGCGGCACGGTCTTTTGGGCGAAAGATGCCGCCGAAGCGACCGATTATGTGCGCCAACTGGCAAAAAATCGGGGTGTGCGGCGGGTGGTCAAATCGAAATCAATGGCAACCGAGGAAATCGAACTGAACCGCGCGCTGGAAGCGGACGGCATTTCCGTGACCGAGAGCGATTTGGGCGAATTCATCATCCAACTGGCGGAAGAAAAACCGTCGCACATCATCGCGCCGGTGATGCACAAAACGCGGTATGAAGTTGCCGAGACATTCCACGAAAAACTGGGCGTGCCGTACACCGATGACCCCATCGCGCTGAACGATATTGCCCGCGCCCACCTGCGCGAAATTTTTCTAACCGCCGATATGGGCATCAGCGGCGCAAATTTCGCCGTGGCAGAATCGGGTTCCATCTGTTTGGTGACAAACGAAGGGAACGGGCGGTTCACCACCACCGCGCCGCGCATCCATGTGGCGATTGTCGGTATGGAAAAGGTCATTCCCACTTTTGAAGATTTGGGCGTGCTGCTGAATGTGCTGGCGCGCAGCGCCACCGGGCAGAAAATGTCGGTGTATACCAGCGTCATCACCGGTGCGCGCCGCCCCGCCGACCCCGACGGACCGGAAGAGTTCCATGTGGTGCTGCTAGACAACGGGCGCAGCCGGGCGCTGGCATCAGAGAATGCGGAAATCCTGTACTGCATTCGCTGTGGGGCGTGCCTGAACCACTGTCCGGTATTTCAGGCAATCGGCGGGCACGCTTACGGCAGCGTTTATCCGGGTCCCATCGGTTCGGTCATTTCGCCCATTTTATGGGGACTGGATACCGCCGGAGAGATGCCGCACGCCAGTACCCTGTGCGGCAAATGTCAAGAGGTGTGTCCCGTGCGGATTGACCTGCCGCGCATACTGCTCAACCTGCGCGCCGCCGGACACGAAGCCGGCAACTCGCCGAGATGGCTCGATTGGGGCGTGCGCGGCTATCGCATCGCGGCGGCGCATCCCGCGCTCTATCGCTGGGGGATGAAACTGGCGTCGCTGGGCACGCGCCTGCTGGCAAAAAACGGCTGGGTGAAAAAACTCCCCCCGCCGCTCAACGGCTGGACGGATTACCGCGAATTTCCCGCCTTCGCCCGAAAATCCTTCCACGAGCAGTGGCGTGAGCGGGATAGAGATAGGGAGTGAGAAAGTGTGCAGGTGGGAAAGTGAGAAAGTGGGATAGAGATAGAGATAGGGATAGGAAATTCGTTGACTCGCTGAATCGTTGAATCGCTGACTGCTGACTGCTGACCACTGATAACTGACTACTGACCGCTAATAACTGCTACCCTGCCACCCTGCTACCTTGCTACCTTGCAACTTTGAACCTTGAACTTTGAACTTTGAACAACCCTGCTACCCTGCAACCTTGAACCTGAAACCAGAAACCAGAAACCCCATGAACCGAAACGACTTTCTGCAAAACGTAAAATCCAGACTTTCCGCCGCGTATTTTCCCGATGCGCGCGCCGAGCGACCCACCGCCCCGCCACCCCCGCCATTCGACCCCGCCGCGCTGGTGGAAC
>JALVZI010000521.1:0-464 GCA_027022125.1 Anaerolineae bacterium
TCTGCGGGGTGGGCGTGGGTGTTGCCACCACGATGGCGGTGGGGGTGGGTTGTCGGGTCGTTACCTGTGCCGCCGCCGATTCCTGTCGGGCGGCGCGAGCCGGGTTCGGCAAAACAACACTGCGAGCGGTGAACACGGCTATCGCAATGCCAACACAACCCACTATTACAATCAGAAAAATTGCCAATGAAATGAGTATGGTTTTCCGCATAAAAGCCTTTCTTTTATTTACCGCCGGCGCATACCGTTCAGCCGGATAATCCAGTACAGCAGTTGCATCACTGCCGCCAGTGCGGCGACAACATATGTCCATGCTGCCGCGTTGAGCACGGCATTAACGCCCTGCAATTCGGTGCGGTCAACAATGTTATATTGATAGAGTAGTTTTTTGGCGCGGGCGCTGGCATCCAACTCGACGGGGAGGGTGACAATGGCAAACAGCGCCACCATGCCATAGGCAAGCA
>JALVZI010000521.1:474-1441 GCA_027022125.1 Anaerolineae bacterium
CACGCCCACCCGTGCCACCAGATAGCCCAGTTGGGTTAACCCCAAAAAGGCTTGCAACAAAATGCCGCCCATAATAATCCACGGGGCAAGGTTCGAACCGAACTGCACGGCGGGAACCAGCGCGCTGCGCAATTGCAGCGGTATATAGCCTTTGGCGTGTTGCAGTGCGTGACCGGATTCGTGCGCCGCCACGCCCACCGCCGCCACCGACGGTCGGCGCGCCACATCTGGCGAAAGGCGCAGCACGCGCGTGCGGGGGTCGTAATGGTCGCTTAACTGCCCGCCGCGAGCCTCTTCGATGCGCACATCGTACAGCCCGTTGGTGTCCAAAATTTCGCGGGCGGCTTGCGCGCCGGTCAATCCGCGCGCGGTCGGCACGCGGCTGTATTTGTTGAATTTCGATTTTACCGAACTTTGGACAATAAAGCCCAAAATCATCGTGGGAATAATAAACAGTAAAAATAACGGGTCGTAAAATATCATCGCTTCACCTCCAACGTATCATCTCTGTCGGCGATAATGTGCCTCATCTTCAATCCGCACGGGAACGGGCTGCTTTGCCATTCGGCGGCGCAGTGCTATTCCCAAAATTGCTCCGGCTAAAATAAGTCCTCCGAAAAAATATAACATACCGGTAAATCCTTTCTTTGTCATTTGTCATTTGTCATTTGTCATTCGCAAATTCGCCCATTCGCTCTGTATTGTACCACAAACTTTCCCGCAAACTGAATCATCTGCTGTAAAAATCATACCTGTGGCAGATTAACCGGAAATGAGTAGTGCATCATCCAATCTTAATTTTCGGGTTATCACACCGGATTTCTCTGAAAGAACTGGTTGAAACTTTTTGTGTGTTTGAAATTCAACCACGAATTTTCACAAATTTCACGGATTTTAAATGTCATTCCGGAATTTCCCGCAGGGAAATATCCGGAATCCACAGCAAAACATCGTGGATTCCCGCTTT
>JALVZI010000521.1:1451-6941 GCA_027022125.1 Anaerolineae bacterium
TCGCTTTTTCAGCATTTTTACCTCCAACTGTGCCAATAACTTCCATCAAAAAAGAGCGCAGATGCCTGCGCCCTTCGTTGGGGTTACCGCATTCATTTGTCAATCACGCATATTATAGCATAAAATGCGAAAAAGAAAATTGCCGCCACTGAAATTATGGCATGGTTCATTTGACTGACAATCATTTTGACAAATAGCCAGCTGTTGCCAACATAGCACAGGAAGCAAGGAGCAAGGGATATATTTCAACGAACAGTAGTGCATCATCCAATCTTAATTTTCGGGTTATCACACCGGATTTCTCTGAAAAACTAAAATTCTCACGCAAAGGCGCAAAGACGCCAAGAAAAACAAAGATTTTTGAAACTTTGCGACTTCGCGGCTTTGCGAGAGGTAAATATCTCTTTTCAGTAGACTCGGTGGGTCAAAGTAGAACTTTGACGCTCCACACCGATATTTGATGTAATCCGAATTTTTAGTGTGGACAGTGCACTACTGCATCACCCAATCTAAAAAGTAGGATTACTCTCTCTGTAATGGTTCATCTGAAAAAAGGTTTAATTTTTCACCACAGAGGCACAGAGACGCGGAGAATTTAAAAATTTTTTGAGTGCCGGTTCAAATTTTCGCCGAAAATTTCAGATACCGCCGCATAACAGGCTCTCAAACCTTATTTTCTCTGTGCCCTGTGGTTCAATTTTTACACCTTTTGTCAGTGGACAATAGCCCGACAATTAAGACTAGATGATGCAGTAGTCACAATACAGGTTCTTTGTTTCTTTTCCAGTTCGTTGTAGTGTTTGTGTGGCAACGCAAAACGTTTATCCGGTGCGAATACTGCCGGTCGCCCAAATCATCACGTTTCACGCATCACGTTTCACGAAAGTTGTTGGCAAAAACGTAAAATTTATACAGATAATTTGGTAACAATGAACCATATACTCTAAAGGAGATTTTATGCCCGCCACCGACCGGACAACCGCCGTTTTTGCCCTGCGCGAACAAGTCCGCGCGTTTATCACCGCCCGCGATTGGGACCAATTCCACTCGCCGAAAGACCTCGCCATTGCGTTGAGCATCGAAGCCGCCGAGTTGCTGGAACATTTCCGCTTTCGGGATGATGCCGAAATCGCCGCGCGGCTCGCCACGCCGGAATTTCGGCAGGATATTTCCGATGAACTGGCGGACGTGCTTTATTTTGTGTTGGCAATCAGCAACAAGTTGGATATTGACCTCTCCACCGCGCTGGAATCGAAAATGGCAGTCTCGGCGCGGCGTTACCCCGTCGAAAAGGCGCGCGGCAAAAATTTGAAATACACCGCATACGCCGATAACGATTGAATTTCTCTCCGGCACTTGCAAAAACAGAACACACGTGCTATCATATCCACCAGTAACCCGAACAGTTGTTCCCACCGATTGGAGGAAAAATGGCACAAAATACAAACGGACGAGAAAAAGCGCTGGAAGCCGCGATGGGCGATTTGAAAAAACGTTTCGGTGACGGCGCAATCATGAAACTGGGTGAAGCGCGGCATATGCAGGTGGAAACCGTTCCCACCGGCTGTCTGTCGCTCGATTTGGCGCTGGGCGTGGGCGGTTTGCCGCGTGGACGCATCATCGAAGTTTACGGACCGGAGTCATCCGGGAAAACCACCCTTTGCCAGCACGCCATCGCCGAAGTGCAGAAAGCCGGGGGCATCGCCGCATTCATCGATGTGGAACACGCGCTCGACCCGGCGTATGCCGCCCGCTGCGGGGTGGACATCAACAATCTGTATGTGAGCCAACCCGACACCGGCGAGCAGGCGCTGGAAATCACCGAAGCGCTGGTGCGCTCAAATGCGGTGGACATCGTGGTGGTGGACAGTGTCGCCGCGCTGGTTCCCCGCGCGGAAATTGAGGGCGACATGGGCGACAGCCACATGGGGCTGCAAGCGCGATTGATGAGTCAGGCACTGCGCAAACTTTCCGGCACGGTGAAACAAACCAACACCATTCTGGTTTTCACCAACCAGTTGCGACAGAAAATCGGGGTGATGTTCGGCAATCCCGAAACAACCACCGGCGGGATGGCACTGCGATTTTACGCCTCGGTACGGCTCGACATTCGGCGCATTCAGTCCATCAAAGATGGCGGGGAAATTGTCGGCAACCGCGTGAAAGTGACCGTCAAAAAGAATAAAGTTGCGCCGCCGTTCCGTATCGCGGAATTCGATATTATGTATAATCAGGGTATTTCCCGCACCGGCGATGTGCTCGATTTGGGCGTGGAAACTGGCATCATCACCAAACGGGGCGCGTTTTACAGTTACGGCGACCTTCGGCTGGCACAGGGACGCGAAAACGCCAAAGGGTTCCTCGCCGGGAATCAGTCACTATTGCTGGAGATTGAAAATAAAATTCGCACTGAAAAAGGGTTGCCCCCGTTGAAAATCGATGCCGCAACCGAAGAAAAGCCGAAACCCGCTGCGAAAAAATCTGCCACCGCCCGCGTCAAAGCCAGTGCGCCGGTCGCCGTGGCAAAACCGATGTTTTGAATCTACGAATAGCGAGTTACGAATTTCGCCCATTCGTCATTCGCTATTCGTAACTCGCTATTCTATTTGCTTCCTTTGCCTGTGAATGATATAATCCCGATTTGTGTCACCTGACGGTATTTTCTGTGTCCGGGCACACAACATTAAAAAATTTCATAGGTAAGGTTTGACGTATGAGCGAAGAAACACTTGTCCAAAACGAAGTAGCGCCCGAAAGCGGCGCACCCGAAGCATCCGTCACTGAAAAAGGTGACTCGGCAGAACAAAAAACAGCGGAATCCCCCAAAAAGACTCCCAAAAAAACAAAAGCCAAATATTACATCCCACTGAAACCCGGACAACAACTGACCGGAAAAGTGAAAACGATTGCCGATTTTGGCGCGTTCATTGATTTGAACATGGCAATTGACGGGCTGGTTCACATTTCTGAACTGGCTCGCCGCCGCGTGCAAAACGTGAAAGACGTTCTATCCGAAGGGCAGGAAGTGACCGTTTGGGTAAAAAACGTGGATACCGAACGCGGGCGCATCGGCTTGACGATGATAAAACCGATTGAACGCCGTTACAGCGATATTTCCGCCGGGGATGTGCTGGAAGGCGAAGTGAAACGCATCGAAGGCTTCGGTGTGTTTGTGGACATCGGTTTGGCGCGCGAAGGGCTGGTTCATGTCAGCGAACTTTCGCACGAGTATGTGAAATCCGCCGCCGATGTGGTTTCTGTCGGCGATAAAGTGCAGGTAAAGGTGCTGAAAGTTGACCCGCGCAAAAAACAGGTCAATCTGTCCATAAAAGCATTACAAGAAGCGCCCGCCCGCGAAGAAGAGGAAGCCGAAGAAGAATATATCGAGGAATATGTGGAAGAAGAACCGGCTCCCACCGCATTTGCCGCCGCGTTTGCCAAAATCGGCACGCCGGTAAAACGCCCGAAAAAACAGCGCCGCGCCCGCCGCCGCAATCGTCAAATGGACGATGTGATTGCCCGCACGCTGAAACGCACCGAAGAGCGAAAATAAATCGCGTTTTTCGCTCAACCGATACTGAAAAAACCACCGTATCTCGGTGGTTTTTTGTTATCGAACTAAATGAAACTTTTGAAAAGTGTGCCAAAATTACAGAAACCATCGGCAATTTTTAAATGTCATTCCCGCGAAAGCGGGAATCCACAATGTTTCGCTATGGATTCCGGATATTTCCCTGTGGGAAATTCCGGAATGACATTTAAAATCCGTGAAATTTGTGAAAATTCGTGGCTTAATTTCAGTCACACAAAAAGTTTCAACAAGTTCATCCAAAAACATACATCAGCACCGGCAGCGACACCAAACTGGCAACGGTGGAAAACAACACCGCACCGCTGACAAACTGCGCATCGCTGCCGAATTCTTCCGCCAGCACGATGGCGATGACCGCTGTGGGCATACTGGTTTGAATGATGGACACCTGCGCCGTCAATCCGTGCAGCATCATCACCCGCGCCAGCACCACACCGACCAAGGGTGTAGCAATCAATTTCAACCCACCGGAAAGCGCCACCAGCCGCAACTGCTCTCCCATCTGCACCCGCGACAATTGCGCGCCGAGCAGTATCAGCATCACCGGCACTGCCGCCCCGCCCAACAGCGCGAATGACCGTTCCAGCGGAACCGAGACGGTCACCACCCCGAAATTCACCAGCAGACCCGCCGCCAGCGCATACGGCAGCGGCACTTTCAGCACATTCGTCAGCGATTTCCACACCGACGCCGACCCGCGCGACGCCAAAAAAACGCCCAGCGTGTTCGCCACGATAGAGGCGCCGGTGTAAATGATTGCCGCCCGCCCCAACCCCGCATCACCGAAAGCGAATCCAATGAACGGCAAGCCGAAATTTCCGGCATTGATGAGCGTGCTGGACAGCGTAAAAGCACTGGTTGTCTTTTGGTCGAGTCGAATCTGGTGCGCCAATATCCAACTGACTGCGGCAAAAATGCCCATAATGGCGATGGTGAACGCCAACAGTTGCCACAATTCCTGTGCCACCAGCGTCGAGCGGCTGACACTGCTGAAAACCAGCGCCGGGCTGGCAAGATATACCACCAACCGCGACAGCGTTTTGGTGTGCAATTCAAAGCGGCGGTTCAGCAGAAACCCCAATCCGGCAATCAGCGTGATGGGGAAGAGCACGTTATAAAAGATATTCCACATGACGAATAGTGAGTTACGAATAGCGAGTTACGAATAGCGAGTTACGAATAGCGAGTTGCGAATGGATCGAGAAACTTTTGACGAACTATAAATGAAACTTTTACTCTTCTCTTTTTTGCATCGAATTTTCACAAATTTCACAGATTTTATGCTTAAATTTGAGAAATTCGCGTTAATTTGATGCGGAAATTTTGAACTTTGAACTTCAAACCTGAAACCACTGGCTCTGCGCGCCTCGCAATGACGCGCCGGGTAGTTACGATTAATTCAAATTATATGTCAGCAGGTTATCCTCATCATCGAAATCGTCCTCGTCCCACATGGCGGCATCGGGGTCATCCAAATCGCCGGTAAAATCGAACATCATCGCCGCGTCGGCAAACATCGTCAACTCATCGAGTGCATCCTGCGCCACAGATTGCACAATGCCGGAAGATGAATCTATCAGCGACGCCAGCGCGCTTTCGGCTTTTCTGCCGCCGATTTGCCCCAGCGACCAGATGGCGTTCAACTGCACTTCGGTATCGGCTTCTTCTTGAATGAGCCGAATTAACCTGTCTGTCGCCCTTTTGAGCGCCAATTCACCGCAAGCGCGCGCCGCCTCAAATCGGATTGCCGGACTCAGGTTATCCAATTCTTTGATGACAATTTCGCCCCATTCTCGCGCATTCCCGTTCCGCCCCATGGCAAAAACCGCACTGACGCGCATCAATTCGTTGTCGTGATAGTATGCCGATTCGATGATGCGGTTAATGCCCTCACGGGC
>JALVZI010000522.1 GCA_027022125.1 Anaerolineae bacterium
CCCTGTGGCGGCTCTGGTTGAAAGATAATCCGTTTGTGTCTCGGAAAAAGTAGCAGGGTTGGTTCAAGGTTCAAAGTTCAAGGTTTCAGGTCTCAAGTTTCAAGTCCAAAGTCACGCATCACGCATCACGTTTCACGAAAGCAAAGAGCAGGAAACAAGAAGCAAGGGGATGAACAATTCACGCCTCACGTTTCACGCCATCATTTTTCATTGCTCATTATTCATTGAATTAACAAGAGGGAACTTATGAACTATCTCGATATGTTACTCATCTTTATTTTATTTGTCGGTATGATTTTCGGGGCGGTGCGTGGTTTTACCCGCCAGTTTTTCGGGCTGTTGAGCGTGTGGCTGGCAATTGTGGTCGATTTGTGGCTGTATCGTCCGTTCAGCAATTTGATTCTGAAAGGGGCGTTCACCGGCGCATCCGGCGCAATTATGGACAGTTTCGCATTCATTATTTTGATGATAGTGCTGGCAGTGCTGCTCAATTTGGTTTTCATTTTCACCAGCACTTCGCCGGAAGAACGCCGCCGCAAGCGCGCCAAACGCGATTTGAACCAGATGCTCGATGATGCCGAAAAGAACCGCGGCGGGTCAATTGCCACAGCCGCAGGGGGCGCAATTATGGGCGTTATCGTCGCCGCATTTTGGCTCAGCATTATTTTGGCACTGCTGCAATATGCCTCTGTGGCGGGCGGCATCGGCGCAACCATCGCCGACAGTATGAAATCATCTCAACTCGTGCCGATTTTTAAAGGCATCCTGTTCCTCATTTACCAAAGCGTGCGACTGTTCACACCCGGTCAGCAACTGCCGATAATTTTCAGCGCAATTTTGTAGGTTTTGTTATTGGTCATTTGTCATTTGTCATTTGTCATTGGTCATTTGTCATTTGTCAGCAATCTGCAGTCGGCGGTCGGCGACCGCTCGTTGATTCGTTGATTCGTTGATTCGCTTATTCGCTACTCGCTATTCGTCATTCGCTATTTATGAAATATCTTCAAACACTGGAATACGATAAAATTTTGCAGAAATTGGCGGATTACACCGCCTTTTCTGCGAGTGCGGACCTGGCTCGCGGGCTGGCGCCATCCCCCCACCCCACCGAAGCCCAAACCCTGCAAGCCGAAACCACCGAAGCCCGCCACCTGCTGACGGCGCTGCCGGAAATCGGCGTCGGCGGGGCAAGCGATGTGCGCCCGCTGCTGACGCAGGCTCAGCGCGGCATCATTCTTTTGCCCGACAATCTGTTGGCAATTGTGCGCACACTGACCACCGCCCGCGACCTGCGACGCAAAATCACCCGCATGGAAGACCGCTATCCTCTGCTGGCAGACATCGCCTTCCGGCTGGAAGATGGCGGCGGGCTGGTGAACGCCATCCATCGCTGCATTGATGACAGCGGCACGGTGAAAGATTCCGCCAGCGCGGAATTGGTGCGCATCCGCCGCGAAACCGAAATCACCCACGGGCGGTTGCAGGATAAAATGCGGCGGCTCGTCGGTTCGGAAAACGTGCGAAAATACCTGCAAGAGGGATTTGTCACGCAGCGCGACGGGCGATATGTGCTGCCGCTGAAAGCCGACTTTAAAGGGCGGGTGAAAGGCATCATTCACGACCAGAGCGCCAGCGGCGCCACCATTTTTGTGGAACCCATCTCGGTGGTGGAACTGAACAACGCATGGAAATCGCTGCAACTGGCGGAAACGCAGGAAATCAATCGCATTTTGGCGAATCTGACCCGGCAGGTGGCGGAACAATCGCGGTTCATCGCCGCGACGGTGCAGGCGCTGGCGGAACTCGATCTGATTTTTGCCAAAGCCCGTTTCGCCGAAGCCATCGCCGCCACCGCGCCGACGCTGCACCCGCCCGACGCCCTGCCCGCTGACACCCCGCGTCTCGACCTGCGCGCCGCCCGTCACCCGTTGCTGCCCGCCGAAACCGTCGTGCCGATTGACCTGTGGCTCGCGCCCGAAACGAGTATGCTGGTCATCACCGGACCGAACACCGGCGGAAAAACCGTCACTCTGAAAACCGCCGGTGTTCGGTCC
>JALVZI010000523.1 GCA_027022125.1 Anaerolineae bacterium
GCAGGAAGACCCGATGGTCAAAATTTTGGGTCGCCCGCTCTTTACCCTGTTGAAAAACAAATATTATGTGGATGAATTCTACTTTGCCGTCATCATCAATCCGGTCATAAAACTTGCCGACCTCGCCGCCAAATTCGATTACGATTGGGTCATCAACCCCATCGTCAATTTTGTGGGCAATAGCGGCAAATGGCTGGCAGACATCAGCGCCGAATTTGACCGGGTGGTGGTCGACGGGCTGGGCGTGCTCGGCACGGCGCGATTCTTCAAATGGATGGGGAAAGAATTGCGCTACACTCAAACCGGGCAGGTGCAAAACTATCTGCTGGTCATCGCGTTGGTGTCATTATCGCTGGTTGGCGTGTATCTTTTTGGAATTGGATTTTAACGGAGCAATTTTGTTCCGGTCACTTCACTAACTGTTAAGTTGGGAGGAACCATCACAATGAACATACCGTTCGTACTCACCTTAATTCTGCTGTTTCCGCTGTTAGGGGCAATTGCAATTCTGTTCATCCCCGGCGAAAACGAAAAAGGCATCAAAAAATTGGCAGTCATCATCAGCCTTTTTCCGCTGCTCTTTTCCATCCTGATTTGGTTTGGATATGATTTCAGTCAGGGCGGCTATCAATTCGTCGAAAAATACCCGTGGATTCCCAGTCTCGGTATCCAATACTATCTCGGGGTTGACGGGTTGAGCATCCCGCTGGTATTTTTGAGCACACTGCTCAGCACGCTGGGGCTGTGGTACAGCGCGGGCGTTATCAAATACCGCGTCAAAGAGTTTTTCGCGCTTTTCCTGCTGCTGGAAGCCTCTCTGACCGGCGTCTTTTTGGCGCTGGACATGGTGCTCTTCTACTTTTTCTGGGAAATCGAACTGGTGCCGATGTTCCTGATGATTGGCATTTGGGGCGCGAAAAAAGACCGCCCGCAGTACTCCGCCATCAAATTCTTCCTCTATACGCTGGTCGGTTCGGTGGCGATGCTGCTGGCATTCATCGCCATTTATCTGAACACCGGCTCGTGGGATATGACACAGGTTCCCGGTATGCTGAGTTTCTCCCCGTCGCTGGCAACGCTGGTTTTCTGGGCGATATTCATCGGGTTCGCCATTAAAGTGCCGCTTTTCCCATTCCACACGTGGCTGCCCGATGCCCACACCGCCGCCCCGACCGCCGGTTCGGTCATTTTGGCGGGCGTGCTGCTGAAACTCGGCGGGTACGGTATGATTCGCATTCTCATCCCCTTCTTCCCGACCGTCTTCCAGCAGGCGGCAATCATTATCGCCGCACTGGGTATCATCAGTATGATTTACGGCGCGCTGGTCAGTATGGCGCAGTGGGATTTGAAACGGCTCATCGCGTATTCTTCCGTCAGCCATATGGGCTACTTTATGCTGGGGCTGGCTGCTGCCGTGTATTTCGGCGATATGACCAGCCGTGTCATCGCACTGAACGGCGCCGTGCTGCAAATGTTCAATCACGGTATCATCACCGGCGGCTTGTTCTTCTTGGTCGGTGTGGTGTATGAACGCACCCACACCCGCGACCTGACCGCGTTCGGCGGGTTGAGCAAACATACACCGCGATATTACGCCATTATGATGGTCACCGCGTTTGCCTCGCTGGGGTTGCCGGGACTGGCAGGCTTCATCAGCGAATTGCTGATTTTCCGGGGGGCATTTGCCACCATGCCGGTGATGGCTATCGTCGGCGTGATTGCCATTGTGCTGACCGCCGCATACATCCTGTGGAAAATCATCCAATACGTTTTCTTGGGCGAATTCAGTCCCGAAAAATGGAACAAAATTTTCGATGCCCACCACTGGACTCGCGGCGAAGATATTGCCCCGTTTGAGGTATGGACGATGGTTCCCCTGCTGTTCGGGATGATTTTAATCGGGCTGTATCCGTCGGTGATATTGAACACCATCAATTTTGCCAGCAGTGCCATTTTGAACGCCGCGTTTTAAGTTGTAACTGACCCACTCCTTAGGCAGGAGGTTTACATTGAACACATTTATGCTATTGTTACCCGAAACACTGTTACTTGTGTTTGCGTTTCTGGTCTTCTCGCTGGATATGATTTGGAAAAATCGCGAGGGGAATCAGGCGAACACATTGGCGGTTATCGCCCTCATCGGCGCATTGAGCGCCTTTGTCGCCACCATTTTTGTGTGGGCACAGGCAAACAGCGGCGCGGTGCAACTGGCAGTTATCGCCACCGATGCCAACGGGCAAGTGCCGATGCTGGCAATGGACAGTTTTGCCATGTTCTTCAAACTGTATGCCACGCTCACCGTGGCGCTGGTCGGGTTGCTTGCCACCGATTATGTCCGCCAAAAAATACAGTTCCCCGGCGAATTTTACGCGCTGATGCTGCTTGCCGGGCTGTCGCTGATGCTGGTTGCCAGTTCCACCAATCTGGTGATGATTTTCCTCGCGTTTGAATTCCTGTCCATCACCAGTTATCTGCTGACCGGCTATATGCGCGATAACGATTTTTCCGTTGAAGCCGCGCTGAAATACTTCCTGTACGGTTCGGTTGCCAGCGCAGTGATGCTGTTCGGTTTCTCGCTCATTTACGGCGCAACCGGCTCACTCGACCTGCGCGGTATCGCCGAAGCGCTGGTCATCGCCGACCCCACCATCACTCACGTGCTGGTCATTCCCGCGCTGACGCTGATTGTGGTCGGTTTGGGCTTTAAAATTGCGCTCGTGCCCTTCCACCAATGGTCGCCGGAAGCATATCAGGGCGCACCGACCCCCGTCACCGCGTTTCTGTCTGTGGGACCGAAAGCATCCGGTTTCGCGCTGATGGTGCGCGTGCTGACTGTTGCCTTTCCCGCATTTGCCACAGTTGCCAGCACCAACTGGATACTGCTGCTGACCGGCATTTCCATTTTAACGATGACCTTCGGCAATGTGGTGGCAATGTGGCAAAAAGACATCAAACGTCTGTTTGCCTATTCCAGTATCGCGCAGGTGGGCTATATGCTCATCGGCGTCATCGCCATTGCGCCGCAGTATATCGGCGGCACGGGAATGGTTGACGGTTGGGCACAGGGGTTGAACGGGCTGCTGCTGTTCCTGTTCGGCTATCTGTTCACCAATCTCGGTTCATTTGCCATCATTCTGGCGGTGGAAAACAAAACCGGCGCCACCGATTTGGACGCATACAACGGGCTGATAAAACGCTCGCCGTATTTGGCAATTGCATTTGTGATATTCCTGCTGTCGCTCATCGGCATTCCTCCCACTGCCGGTTTTATGGGCAAACTGCTCGTTTTCGGCGCGGCGGTTGAACAGCAAATGTATCTGCTGGCGGCTATCGGCGTGTTCAACAGCGTCATTTCGCTATACTACTATTTCGGCATTGCCCGCAAAATGTTCTTCAGCCCCGCCCCCGATAATACCCGCATTGCGGTCAGCGGCTCGCTGAACACGGTGGTGACGGTATCGCTGGTGCTGGTGCTGGCAATCGCCATTTTCGCCCAGCCGTTCATCAATCTGGTGAACAGTTCCACCCAAATTCTGGCTTCGACATTCTAAAATCCAATTTCGTTTGAATCGATGGGGGCGCAGTGATGCGCCCCCATTTTTGTTGTACTCATCGTGATGCGTGAAACGTGTTGCGTGATGCGTGGTGAATAGCGGCAATTTTCATCGCGAGTCGCGCAGCGCCGCTAATCTCAGGTTTCAAACAACCCAGTAGAGACGCCCAAATTGGGCGGCTCTACGAAGATACATAGGGGCGGCTCGCAAGCCGCCCCTACTGATTTTGGCGCGAACCGACCGATTCTGTTGGCTTCGCAGGGGCACGCTGAACTGTTACAATCTGTGCAAATCTGTGGACTATTTTTATCTCACTTGAGCATTGTTTCGCTTATCCCGAACTCAGGTTATAATACCCATCCTGAAAACTACCCCAAGGAGACATTCAATGGAACAAACCGTATTTGATGTTTTGAGTGAACTGGAAATGCGCGATGAGCGCGAGCGGATGCAAAATTTGCCGGTGGAAGAGCGCATTCTCGCCCTGAACCCTGACGCGGCGAAACTGCTGTACATCACCGCGCTGAGCGCCAACGCCAAAAATATCGTCGAAGTGGGAACCAATCGCGGGTATTCCACCCTATGGCTGGCACTGGTCGCCCGCAAAACCGGCGGAAAAGTGACCACCTGCGAAATCAACCCCGCCAAAGCCGCCGAAGCGCAATCGTATTTTGAAAAAGCCGGACTCGCCGATTATATCGACGTGTGGGTCGGCGATGCCCGCGAAACACTGCGAAAATTCGATTCCACGGTGGATTTACTGTTCATTGACGCGGTAAAAGGGCAGTACGAAACCTATTTCGATGTGATGTACAAACGGCTGCGTGTCGGCAGTTTGATTATCGCCGATAATGCCGTGTCGCACGGCGATGCCCTGCTGGATTATATTATGTATGTGCAGAACCACCCCAATCTGGAAAGCGTGACCGTGCCCATCGGCAGCGGGCTGGAAATCACCATCAAAGCCCGTGAGTGATTGTCGTTTGTCATTTGTCATTTGTCCTTCGTCATTTGCTGACCACTGATTGCCACCCTGCAACCTTGCTACCTTGCAACTTTGGACTTTGGACTTGAAACTTTGGACTGACTGCTACCCTGCTACCTTGGCGGCAGATACGCCCGCAGCAGGGTGGAATCTTCTGTCGCGGTAACGGAAAATTCGCCCTGCGCCGCCGGAATCAGGCAGAAACGGATGGTCGGCAGAGCAACCGAGTCGCCGGACGGGGTGGACAGTTCCGCCGAGCCACCAACCGTCCCCCAAATTTCCAGTGTGGAACCGTCGGTTGCGCCGCGATAGACCGCGCCCGCCGCCAGCGATACTTTTTCCACCACAAAATAGCGGCAGCGGCTGATTTCCGCGCGGGTGATGCCATCGCTCTGCGCCACCACTTTCGGCACGACAGCGGACGGTTCAACCTGATTGAAATTGATAACTTCCATCGCCTGCCGGACGTGCAGCGGGCGCGGTTTCCCGTCCGCACCGAGCCGCCCCCAGTCGTACACCCGATATGTGACATCCGAATTTTGCTGAATTTCCGCCACGACTGTGCCTTTCAGCAGCGCGTGCACCGACCCCGCCGCCACAAAAATGGCGTCACCCGCTTTGACGGGCAGGTAGTGCAGTTGCGTTTCCAGCGTGTTATTTTCAATCGCCCGCCGGAAACTTGCGGCTGTCACGCCTTTTCTCACCCCGAAAATCACCTGCGCGTCCGGTTCGGCGTGCAGCACATACCACATTTCGGTTTTGCCGAGTTCGCCGTTTTCGTGCGCCAGCGCATATTCATCGCGGGGATGCACCTGCACCGATAAATTGCGGTTGGCATCGAGCAATTTTACCAGCAGCGGGAATTTGTGGCGTTCCAGCGCCCACTGTGCCCGCGTGCCGACCAGTTTTTCGCCCAGCGCCGCCAGCACTTTCGGCAGCGATTGTCCCTGCCATTTGCCGCGGTCAACCACGGTGGCGGCGGTGGGATGCCCGGAAATTTCCCAACTTTCAGCGATGATGCCCGGCGGCAGTTCGCGGTGGTACAGTTTTTCCAAATTTCGCCCGCCCCAAATGTAATCTCGCAGTTGGGGGGTAAAAGTTAGGGGGTAGATGGGGAGTTGTGTGTTCATGGTTCAAAGTCCAAAGTTTCAGGTTTCAGGTTGCAGGGTAGCAGAGTCGCAAGTCTCACTTTCTCACCTGCACACTCTCTATCCCTATCACAAATGACAAGGGACAAATGACGAATGACAAATACCATGCTATAATTTAGCCCATTGATTTGAATGAGGCAATTCGCTCATGTACATTCGGCAGGAAAAAAAGAAGAAGACATCGGTGGTGCGCGTTTTTATTTTAACCGTGCTGATTCTGCTGGGGCTGTGGTTCATCCGCGTGCAACCGGATTGGGCGCGCCCGTTTGTGCCATCGCCCACCCCGACGCTCCCCGCGCGCTATTATGTCACCGAAGGGGATGTTCAGTTTGCCAACGGGAAACTCCGCGAAGCCATCAGCAATTACGAGCAGGCAATCGCGCTGGAACCGGAAAACGATGTGCCGTACATTCGCCAATCGAAAATGCTGGTTTTCACCGGCGATACCGCCAAAGCCCTGCTGCGCGCCGAGCAGGCGGTGCTGCTGAACCCCGACAGCGCCACCAATCTCGCCGAGTATTGCGAGGCGCTCGACTGGGAGGGCGATTACGGCAAAGCCTTCGATGCCTGCGAATGCGCCATCGAACTTGACCCGAATAATGCGCTGGGATACGCCTATCTTTCGGAAGTGTATGCCGACCAAGCCGACTGGATTCCTGCCCGCAAAACGGCGCAAAAGGCGCTGGAAGTGGATTTTCAAAGCCCGGAGGCGCACCGCAATATGGGGTACGCGCTGGAAGTGCAGGGACGCTATCGAGAAGCGGTGGAATTTTACGAAAACGCCATCAAACTGCGCCCCAAACTTGCGCCGTATTATATGGCAGCGGGCAGAAATTACTACTGGCTCGGTCGGTTGGACACCGCCGCCGACCGTTTTGAGGAAGCGATAAAATTGCAGCCTGCCAATCCCGCCGGATATGACCAGTTGGGCTGGACATTTCACGCCAACGGGCAGGATAGCCGCGCCATTGACGCACTGCAACAAGCAATCAGCGTGGATGCCACTTATGCCCGCGCGTGGGGTCGGCTGGGGGCGATATACTATTTGCGCCAAAATTATGAAGAGGCGCTGAAAATTCTGCCGACCGCCATCACACTGGCAGAAAACGAGTATCTGCGAAAAGCGCGCCGCATCGAAATTCTCACGCAGGTGGAAACCCCGGCGGGCACAGAAACCGTGCCGGTGGTGCGCGGGCGGTTCGACCACAGCGCAGGTGACGCCG
>JALVZI010000524.1 GCA_027022125.1 Anaerolineae bacterium
GGGGGCAAACCCGCCATAGCACAATATCGAACACCTGTCAAATCTCAAACTGCGTAAGGTGAGTTAGGTTATCGGGGTTAAATATCGCGTGCCACCGCATAATCGGCAATGTATGCCAGCGCCTGCCGGTAGCGATTGTCGGGCAGCGGTTGCAGGGCATCTTTTGCCTGCGCCGCGAACCGGTGGGCTTCATCGAGAGCGCTTTTCAAACTGCCGGAAGCGCGAATCTCCGCCACCACCGACTGGATTTCATCATCGGTGGGGTGCAGCCGCGCCGCCGCTTTCATCACAATGGGATGGTCGGGGTGCGTTTGCAAAAAATGCAGTACCGGCAGGGTGACAATTCCCTGCCGCAAATCGTTGGCAACCGGCTTGCCCAATCGCGCTTCATCCCCCTGAAAATCGAGAATGTCATCCACCACTTGAAACGCCATACCCAAATAATAGCCGTAATCGTTCAGCGATTGGATGAGTGGTTCCGACAGTTTTGCCAAAATGCCGCCCATTTTGGCGCTGGCGGCAAAAAGTGACGCGGTTTTGGCATAAATTCGGCGGTGATATTCTTCGAGTGTGGGGGGCGCGGCATCGTGCCCGTTATTGAAAAGTTGCTGCAATTCGCCGTTGACGATGGTCATCAGTGTGGTAGCGAACACTTTTACAATGCGGACGGAGTCGGTTTCGGCGGCGAGACTGGCGGAACGGGAAAACATATAATCGCCGGTGAGAATGGTTGCGCCGGGTGACCATTTGGCATTCAGTGTGGGGCTGCCGCGGCGAAAAAGCGCGTTGTCAATCAGGTCGTCGTGTACCAGTGTGGCGGTGTGCAGCATTTCTACTGCCGCCGCCAGCGACACGGCTTTTTCGGTTTCGGTGGGCTGAAACCGAGTTGCCAGCAGTGCAACCACCGGGCGCAATCGTTTGCCGCCCGCATCAACCAGATAGTCTATCGCCTCGGCGAGGGTTTCGTTGCTGTCCCCAACAAACTGGCGCATTTTCGCTTCCACACGGAGCAAATCCTCCGCAACCAGATCGTGTATCCCTGCCGTGATAATCATCGTTTAACTGTACCTCTTTAAAATTACAGTTCGCGGGTTAGCCGCGCGAAAAGTCTTTCTGTGTTTTCTGTCAGTTTTTGTGCCAGCGCGGCAACATCAATTGCCAGCAATTCCGACATTTTGTGCGCCACCAGCACCACCCGCGCCGGTTCGTTTCGTTTGCCCCGAAAGGGGTGCGGTGACAAAAATGGCGCGTCCGTTTCCACCAGCAGATTTTCGACGGGAACATGTGTCACCACCGCCGGCAAATGCCGCGCGTTTTTAAAGGTTAGGGGTCCCCCGATACCGAGATAAAACCCCAGCGATACGGCTTCTTCTGCCATTGCCACATCGCCGCTGAAAGCGTGCAGTACCGCACCGGTGGATTCGCCGGTGGCAGCCCACGCCCGCAAAATGTCCATCGTGTCGTCGGCGGCATCGCGCTGGTGGATGATGACCGGCAGTTGCAGCGACTGCGCCAGTTGCAGTTGGCGTTCAAACGCGGCAATTTGCGCCGATTTCGGGGCGCGGTCGCGGTAATAATCCAGCCCGATTTCGCCGATGGCAACCACTTTCGGATTCTGTGCCAGCGCGGTCAGTTCCGCCAGCGCCCGGTCATTCACCAACGGTGCATCATACGGGTGAAAACCAATCGCGGCAAATACCGCCCGGTGCCGTGTTGCCAGCGCCACTGCCCGCCGACTGCTCGGCAAATCAGTGGCAGGGTTAATGAACCGATTGACTCCGGCTTGCCGGGCGCGCCTCAAAACTGCGTCCCGGTCTTCATCAAATTGCGCCAAATCCAAATGGCAATGCGAGTCAATCAAATTCACAGCGACCTGCCCGTGTTGCAATGGCAACAGTATACCAAACTCAAATTGGGTTGGCAATAATGCAGGTGAGTCACTGATGTTACACAACCGAGAATCTGAAAAACAAAAGTTATGATTTGTTGGCAACAAATGCCTTTTGATGACTGCCCCCATCCCCCCTGTATGTCCATCATACACAT
>JALVZI010000525.1 GCA_027022125.1 Anaerolineae bacterium
TCGATACGCGGTTTGCTCCGCAAACCGCTACTCAGGATGCGTTTTTCCCACTGAAAACGAAACGTCAACAGAACCTAGTTTTTCAGAGAAATCCGGTGTGATAACCCGAAAATTAAGATTGGATGCTGATTGACTGACAAATCTTTTTTTGATACCGGTTTTGCGGATTATCTTCGATTATGTTATGGCAAATCTCGGTTTGATAAAAAATCCACCACAAATGTTTACAAATTTTAAATGTCATTCCGGAATTTCCCGCAGGGAAATATCCGGAATCCACAGAAAAAATAGTGGATTCCCGCTTTCGCGGGAATGACATGCGCTTCTTTTTCGATTATACATCTCGGGGTATATCGCATTTATAGGTTTTTTGAGCTTTGTCAGTCAATCAGGGTTTCAAGTCCAAAGTCGTTACAAATGAGCGAATCTCTATCCTTATCTCTATCTCTATCCCTTTCGGTTCAGCCGGGCGTAAAGCGGGCGATTGCGTTTGTAAATTTCGCGGAAGGTGGCAAATTGCTCATCATACAGTTCGGCGCGGGTGTCATCGGGCTGGTATGTGCGGGCAATTTTTATATGGCGTGCCAGCGTTTCAAACGAACCGAACCCCAACCCCACCGATGCCAGCATCGCCACACCGCGCGCATTCGCCAAAATCGGGTCGGCAACCTGCCGCACGGTGCGTCCCAGCACATCGGCGTGAATCTGACACCAGATGTCGGAGTTTGCACCACCGCCAATCATATTGACGCTGCGAAACTCCCGCCCGGCGAATTTTTCGACATACCCCAACAACCAGCGGGCATTCAGCGCGACCCCCTCAAACACCGCGCGGATGAGATGTTCGCGGGTGGTGTGCAGCGACACATTGTAAAAGCCGCCGCGCACGGCATGGTCTTCCACCGGCGTGCGCTCGCCGTACAGCCACGGGGTAAAAATGACCCCGCCGCTGCCGGCGGGTGTGCGTTCCACAATTTTATCGAAAAGTTGGTACACATTTTCAGCGCCGGAGTCCGCCAGCAGTTCATCCGGGTGGAAAAGGATGTTATCTTTCAGAAAATTGAGACACGCGCCCGCCGTTTCCTGCTCGTTGGCAATCAGATAGCGTTCGGGGATGGCGGACGGCAGCGATGCCATATTGTGCAAAATATCGGTTTTTTTGAACGGCACATGGCACGTTAACCATGCCGATGTGCCGATATACAGATGCGCCTGAAAATCGCGCACCGCGCCCGACCCCAGCGCCGCCGAATGGACATCCGGCGTGCCGAGCACCACTTGCGCGGCGGGCGTGATGCCGAGTTCCGCCGCCGCCTGCGGGGTGACCGTGCCCAGCACATCCACCGCACGGCGCAAATCAGGCAGTTTTTCGCGCTCGATGGTCGTCATTGCCAGCAGACGGTTATCGTAATCCACCCGTGTCAAATCGCGGTTGTCCGTTACCCAGTGCAGGGCGATGGAATCGTATGACGCGGCAAATTCCCCCGTCAGTTTCAGGTTGAGATAGTCTTTCGGTTCCAAAAATTTGTGGGTTTGGCGGTAAATTTCGGGGTGGCGATGTTTGATGAACAGAATATGGGCGATGGAATCTTTGCCCGATTGTGCGGGGATGCCGCCGGTGAGTCGCAGCCAGCGCGGCAGTTTTTCTACCCCGTAACCTTCGATGGTGATGCGCCCGCCGGAAATCTGTTTGATGTATGGTGCGCCGCGCGAATCCATCCAGATGATGGCGTTCATCAGCGGTTCGCCGTCGGCATTGACCGCCACTGTGCCCGACCACTGCGCGGTGACTGCCACCCCAACCACCGATTCGGGTGCGGCGGCAGTTTCCGCCATCACCCGGCGGGCAGCGGTGGTAACGGCACGCCACCAGTCGGCGGGATTCTGCTCTGCGCCGCCGTCGGGCAACAGGGTCAGCGGGGTTGGCTCGAAAGTATGGTGAGCAATCGCGCCATCGGTGGTAACCAGCGCCACCTTCGGTCCCGATGTGCCGAGGTCAATTGCCAAAATGTATGGTTGGGCAGGCATCATCACCTCCGTGATTC
>JALVZI010000526.1 GCA_027022125.1 Anaerolineae bacterium
GCCCAAAGTCGATGCGTGTATCGAAGCTTTGCGCGGCGGGGTCAAAAATTTCGACCAGCCCGGTCGTGCCGCTCGTCCGTTCCCCGCCAATCAGATACAGTTTACCATCGAAAGCCGTCACGCCCATCCGCGAGCGCGCAGTGGGTATCTGCCCGCGCAATTGCCACTGATTTTCCTGCGGGGCGATGGCGGCTTCCGGCGCAGCGGGGGCGGGCGCATCCAAAATGGGATTTCCCGCCGGGCGATTGAAAGTGCGCCGCCAATATGGCGTCAGCAGTACCAGCGCCGCCGCCACAATTGCCAGCGCGAAATATCCCACTTGCCAGCCCGCCAGCGACGGCGCGGGGGTCGGGGCGACGGTATCGGCAGCAGTGGTGCTCGGCGCGGCGGCGGATTCCGTTTCGCCGGGGGGCATTTCAATAATGCCGATTTGCAAACCTTTCATCGTGGCTTCCGTGCGCGATTGCACCTCCAATTTGGCGTAAATTTTTCGCAGATGCACGCGCACGGTATTTTCGCTGATAACCAGTTCTCTGCCGATTTCCTGATTGCTCATTCCTTTGGCAACGGCTTCCAGCACCTGCAATTCGCGTTTACTCAGTTTCGATTTGTCTTTTTTGTTATCGTCTGCCATAACTATAGTTGATGGTTTTTGGTTTCAAGTTTCAAGTCCAAAGTTTCATTCGCCAATTCGCCCATTCGCAGATTCGCTATTCGTAATTCGCTATTCGTAAGGAGATTATACCATGCTCACCAGAGAATTTCTCGAAAATCAAGAGGAAGAAATTTTAGCCCCGTATGCAATGACAAGCAAAAAGAGTCGGGGGCGGGCAGTGCCGGAAGATGAGCATCCATACCGAACCCCCTTTCAGCGCGACCGCGACCGCGTGATTCACACCACTGCGTTTCGGCGGCTGGAATATAAAACGCAGGTGTTCATCATCACCGAAGGCGATTATTACCGCACGCGGCTGACGCACACCATCGAAGTGGCGCAAATCGGACGTACCATCGCCCGCGCGCTGCGTGCCAATGAAGATTTGACGGAAGCCATCTGTCTGGCACACGATTTGGGACACGGACCCTTCGGTCACAGCGGCGAAGAGGCGCTGCACCGGTTGATGAAAGACCACGGCGGGTTCGACCACAACCATCAGGGATTGCGCATCATTCAGCAGTTGGAACAGCGGTATCCCGATTTCAACGGGCTGAATCTGACGTGGGAAGTGCGCGAAGGGATGCTGAAACACGAAAGCGAGTATGACAAAGGGGATGCTTTCGATTTTGAGCCGGAATTGCGCGGCACGCTGGAAGCCCAAATTGTTAATCTTGCCGATGAGATAGCCTATACCACCGCCGATTTGGATGACGGACTGCGCTCCGGTATGATTACCCCGCCGCAATTGGCGCGTGAGGTGGAATTGTGGAATGACATCACCGCCGAGTTGGGCATTGATGACGGGCGGCTCGATTTGAGTGAGATGGACCGTCACCGCATCATTCGGCGGCTGGTGGGACACGAAGTGACGAGTGTGGTCAACGCCACCACCGCCGCGCTGGCAGAAAACAATATCCGCTCGGTGGATGATGTGCGCCGGATGCCGCACAATCTGGTGGGGCACGACCCGGCATTTGCCCCCAAAAACCGCGAACTAAAAACCTTTTTGTACAAAAATCTGTATCGCCACTGGCGGGTGATGCGAATGTCGAACAAAGCCCGGCGACTCATCACCGAATTGTTTAACGCATTTGTTGATGACCCGTCGATGCTGCCGTTTGAAACGCAGGCAAAACTGGCGGATGATGACCTGCACCGTGTGGTGTGCGATTATATCGCCGGAATGACTGACCGCTACGCCATCAAAGAGCACGAGCGGCTGTTTAACCCCACAGCGAGTGTGTGATTCGTGATTCGTGATTCGTGATTCGTGATTCGTGATTCGTGATTCGTGCTTCGTGATTCGTGATTCGTGATTCGTGATTCGTGATTCGTGAAAAACTAAATTCCGGCTTCCCAACTTTCGATTCACGTTTCACGCTTTTT
>JALVZI010000527.1 GCA_027022125.1 Anaerolineae bacterium
AATTCTCCGTGTCTCTGTGCCTCTGTGGTGAAAAATTAAACCTTTTTTCAAATGAACCATTACAGAGAGAGTAATCCTACTTTTTAGATTGGGTGATGCAGTAGTGCACTGTCCACACTAAAAATTCGGATTACATCAAATATCGGTGTGGAGCGTCAAAGTTCTACTTTGACCCACCGAGTCTACTGAAAAGAGATATTTACTTCTCGCAAAGCCGCGAAGTCGCAAAGTTTCAAAAATCTTTGTTTTTCTTGGCGTCTTTGCGTGAGAATTTTAGTTTTTCAGAGAAATCCGGTGTGATAACCCGAAAATTAAGATTGGGTGATGCAGTAGTCTTTTTGTTTGGTCATATTATGCAGCCCAGGATTTGATTTCCCCTGACGAGCCGCCCTTACGGATTTTGGGGGAAATGATACCAAAACTTGCAGTGGGTGTTTTCACCTGTAATAACAGGGCATTGCGCCATCACCGCATCAGCCGGTTGCGGATGAAATTTCGTGTTTGGGGGAAATACAGAATGTTGGAATGATGCACGCCCGCCACATTCAGCGACATTGCTCCGGTGGGGAGTTTCATCTGCTGACCGGGATTGTACACCATCAGATTTTCACCCGGCAGCCATGGCATCGCTTCGCTGCTGTCCATCCCCGGCGCGGGGTCAACTGCCCACACGCGCGGTGTGTCCACCACCAAATCATTGTATGATGCCAAAAAATTATCGGTGACGGTGTCGCTCAGCAGGGCAGTTGCCTTTTTCACCACCGAACCGAGCGTCAATTGCGAATCGGGCGGCTCGTAATTGGCGGCAACGGCAGCATATACCACCCCATCCGGCGGACCATCGCCGCGCTGCAATTGCCCCAAAAAGTCATCGGGACCGATGGCTTGCGGATTTTGCGCCTGAATGCCCGGCAGATGTTTTTCGATGGCGGTGGTCAGATGTTCCAACCCACTCTGGTTGATGAGCAGTCGTGCCAAAAAACCACTCAACCGCCCGTAAAACCCGAAATTATCCAGATGCAGCATATTTATCAGATGGTCGGCGGCATTGCCCCAGTTTTGCGGACTGACCCAATTGCTGCCGCTGTTTGGTGTGGCGGTGAAAATTACGTGCCGAATGGCGCCGGCGTGCCCCATCAACTCTACCAGCGAGCGCGCCACCAGCCCGCCGCGACTGTGCGCCAAAATGTCGATGCGCCCGTTACCGCCGCGCAAACGGTCATCGAGCAGTTCCCACAGCGCAGTGGCGTTATCCAGCGGCGATTTTGAAACCGTCCAGTGGTCATACGCGATGACCCCGCGATAATACTGCGTTGCCCATTGCATAAATTCCGCACCGAGCGCGAATGAGGGCCAAAATGCGCTGCTGAACGTGCCGTGCAGAATGAGCAGCACGCGGTCGGTTTGGCTTTGGGTGTTGCCGTCCACCCACCACCATGGTGCGGGTTCCAGCGTGCGCAGGGTGGTATCGGGATTGACCTGCCACAATTTTTCTTCCGGCACAACGCTGCGGTCATACTGCTCGCCCAGTTGGAATATCAGACTGTCATCATCCCGCCGAAAAATCCAGCGCCCGATGGTGCGCGCATAATCGGCGAAACCGCGTTCCAGCCCCAGCGTTTGCCGGATGGCATCGTTTTTTTGCAGTTGTGGAACCACCGAACCCGCCAGCGGAATCGGCTCGCCGGTGGCGGGGTCACGGGTTTGCCAGCAGCGGATGCCGTTCACTTCCACCAGTTCCAGCAGCGATTCCCCCTCGCCGAGCGCCTGCATTCCGCGCATCCGGTCGGCGGGGAGCAGGGTCATACCGGGACCGGTGACCAGCGCCAGCGTTTCATCGCCGGGAGATTGCAAAAGATACTGCGGGCGTTTCAATTGAGAGCGGCGGGGAACGGTACTGCGCTGCGGAATCGCTTTGGGTTGAGATTCGCCGGACAGATGATGCGGTGTCCACAGCGAATCGAGCGGGCGGGCGGTGGGGTCGCCATACAGCACCATGCCCGCCCAGCCCAAACCGATGGCGGCGGGCAACGGCACGC
>JALVZI010000528.1 GCA_027022125.1 Anaerolineae bacterium
CTGCCATTCTGCTCGATGGTGCGGGCGCCAGCAGTATCCATCGCACGCTCATCGTGGCGGAAGAGTCGGCGGAAGTGAATTATATCGAAGAGACCGCCTCGCTGAACGATGCCGACCCCGGATTGGCGGTGGGTGTGGTCGAAATTATCGCCCAGCCGAATGCGTCAGTGCGGTATGTGGATGTTCAGCAATGGGGACACAACGTTTTCAATTTTAACACCAAACGCGCGCTGGCACACGAAGACAGCAACGTTTATTGGGATTTGGGCGAACTGGGCAGTCGGCTCACCAAAACCTTTATTGATACCGAACTGATTGGCGACGGCTCGAACACCGAATGCAACGGCGTCTATTTTTTGGACGGCGAACAGCACGTGGATATTGATACCATGATGCGGCACATCGGCTATTCTACCGCCGGCGACCTGCTGCTGCACGGCGCGCTGAAAGACACCGCCCGTGCCATTTTCATCGGCATGATAAAAATTGAACCGAGCGGGCAGTTGACCAACTCGTATCTGAAAAACCAGAATCTGCTGCTGGATGACACCTGTCGTGCCGATTCCATCCCCGCGCTGGAAATTGATGCCAACGATGTGCGCGCCAGCCACGCCGCCACCATCAGTCAGGTGGAAGAAGAGTACGTTTTCTACCTGATGAGTCGCGGCATTCCGCGCAGCACCGCCGTGCAGATGATAGTGGAAGGCTTTTTTGAAACCGTTTTCGCGCGGATGGGCGATGAGCGCGTTCGTGAGCGGTTGATGGACGCCGTCACCCAAAAAATGGCGGCTCGATTATAGTTTGTATGAAACTTGCGGTTGAGGTAAGATACCGTTGTTAAATTAAGGACTCACCATGTTTGACGTTGATGCCATTCGCCGGGATTTTCCGGTTTTACAGCAGCAAACCAACGGCAAGCCGCTGGTTTATCTTGATAGTGGCGCCAGTTCGCAAAAACCGCAATCCGTCATCGATGCCGTTGATGCCTGCTACCGCGAATATTATGCCAATGTTCACCGCGGCATTTACGATTTGAGCGAAAAAGCGTCGGATGAATTTGAAAAAGCGCGCAAAAAAATTGCGCGGTTCATCAATGCCAAAAGTTGGCGCGAATTGATTTTCACCCGCAACGCCACCGAATCACTCAATTTGGTGGCATACAGTTGGGGGCTGGAAAACCTGCATCGCGGCGACACCATTTTGGTCACCGATATGGAACATCACGCCAATTTGGTGCCATGGCAGCAGGTGGCGCGCCGCACCGGCGCAAAGTTAGCCATCGCGCCCACCACCGCCGATGGTTTACTCGACATGGCGGCGTACAAAAGTATGCTGAACCCGTCGGTGAAACTGGTGGCGTTCACGCTGATGAGCAATGTGCTGGGCACGATTACCCCCGCGCGGGAAATGATTGCTCTGGCGCACGAAATCGGCGCCATAACCGTGGTGGATGGCGCGCAGAGCGTGCCTCATCTGCCCACCGATGTGCAAGCGCTGGATTGCGACTTTCTTGCATTTTCGGGACATAAAATGCTCGCGCCGAGTGGTATCGGCGCGCTGTGGGGGCGAAAATCATTGCTGGCGGAAATGCCGCCTTTTTTAACCGGCGGCGATATGATAAAAGAAGTCCATTTCGACCATGCCGAATGGAATCAACTGCCGTGGAAATTTGAGGCGGGCACACCGGCAATCGTGCAAGCCATCGGTATGGGTGCGGCGGTGGATTATCTGAACGCGCTGGGTATGGATGCCGTCCGCCAACACGAAATCGAACTGACCGGTTATGCGCTCGACCGGTTGAGCCGGGTGGAAGGCGTGAAAATTCTGGGCACGATGAACCCCGAACTGCGGGGCGGGGCAGTGGCGTTCACCTTCGGCGACATTCACCCGCACGATTTGGCGAGCATGCTCAACGCCGAAAATATCGCCATTCGTGCCGGGCATCACTGCGCGCAGCCGCTGCACGATAAACTCGGCATTTCAGCCAGCGCGCGCGCCAGTTTTTACATTTACAATAAACCGGAAGAAGTTGACCGGTTGGCGGAATCGCTTGATAAAGCGCGACAAGTTTTTTCACTTTAATGCATGGTTCATTTTGACTGACCATTATTTTTGCAGATAACTGGCGTTGCCAATGTGGAGTAAGAAGCAAGGAGCAAGAAGCAAGGAGCAATGCCGGTTGCCCAAATCATCACGTTTCACTCATCACGGTTCACGAAAGTTGTTGGCAAAAGCATAATTTGTAAAAGCGATTTGGTGGCAATGGACCGTGCCCACTTTCACTATTGGATGGCATCATGGATGACCTGTATCGAGAAAACATTTTAGACCATTACCGCAATCCGCGTTTTAAAGGGGTATTGGAACCGCACACCCACCGGCACAAAGAGCACAATCCCGTGTGCGGTGATGAAATTCAAATAGATTTGCTGGTGAATGATGATGGCATCATCGAAAAAGCCACTTTTTCCGGGCATGGTTGCGCCATCAGTCAAGCCAGCGCTTCGATGCTGATGGAGCAATTGCAGGGGATGTCGCTGGAAGATGCCAAAAAAATCAGCAAAGAGGATATTTTGGAAAATTTGGGCATCCCCATTGGTCCGGTGCGGATGAAATGTGCGCTATTGTCGCTGAAAGTGCTGAAAGCGGGCATTTACGGGCTTGACCAATTGAGTGATTTGGAAGATGAAGAAGACGATTGGTAATCGTTTGAAGATTAAAATAATGAGGAGAGACTCATGACCGGAAGCACAATTGTAACCCCGGAAGATGTGAAAGAAGCCCTGCGGGTGGTGATGGACCCCGAATTGCACCTTGATGTGGTGGCGTTGGGGTTGATAAAAAGCATCGATTTGGATGCTGAACCGATTGACCTGAAAATGATTTTGACCACGCCGTTTTGTCCATACGGACCGTGGTTGGTGCAGCAGGTAAAAGAAGTTGCTGAAAGAACCGTCGGCGGGAAAGAAGTGAAGGTGGAAGTTTTGCCCGAACAGTGGAAACCCGAACTGATGGAAGACCCCACTCTGCTCGGATTCTTTTAAAATTTGACACGCAATTGAATTTGCGTATGATACTGTCATAATTTTTGGTTATGTGACATGGTGAAGCATATGGCTTTTAAAACCTGTTGTATCTGTTGTTGGCGAGCGCCGTAATTGCATCCTCTCGGGTGAGGCTTGCAGGTATGGTGGTCGCTGCATTGGCATACAACCGGATGAGCCAAACCCCGCGCATAACCTATATCGCAAAATAATCGGCTCATCCTTTTGGATGGGTCTTTTTTTTATAGACTCACTTTACACAGGGAAACCGTAGGGTAACGCCTAAATCCGTAGGGGCGGCTCGCGAGCCGCCCCTACATCCCCGCTACCGTATTTTGGCTTGCCGGAGGAAATCAAATCTTCGTGCGTAATATCAATTATCAGAAAAGGAGAAAATCAATGGCAATCGTTCGAATCCCCAGCCCGCTGCGAAAATATACCGGCGGGCAAGCAAAAGTAACCATTCCCGGCGCAACCGTCGCCGAGGTGATGACCAATTTAGCCGCCGCACATCCCGGCATTGCGCCGAGAATACAGAATGATGACGGCAGCATCAAACGGTTCATCAACGTTTTTGTCAACGAAGATGAAATCCGCGCGCTGAATGGCGACGCCACCACTGTTTCCGACACGGATGAAATTTCCATCATTCCGGCGATGGCGGGCGGAAAGTGAGGCGCAATGAATTATGTGAGCGTGATTGACCTGCTGGAGCAGGCGCAGCAATTGGTGCGCGAAATCAGTGTGCAGCAATTGCACCGCGCCCTTTCCGGCGAAAATCCGCCGTTGCTGGTGGACATCCGCGAACTGGATGAATGGCAGCAGGGCACGATTGCCGGTGCGATATTCATTCCGCGCGGCAATTTGGAGTTTCGTATTGAAGATGAGGCATTCGACCGCGACACCCCCATCGCGCTGATGTGCGCCGGCGGGGTGCGCAGTATTTTCGCTGCCAAAAGTTTGCAGGATATGGGCTATACCGATGTGGTGTCGGTGGCGGGCGGTTTTGAGGGCTGGAAGGATGCCGGGTTCCCCATAAAAGTGCCGCAAACCCTTTCTGCGGAACGCCGCGCCCGTTATGCCCGCCATATCATCATGCCGGAAGTGGGTGAGGCGGGGCAGTTGAAATTGCTCAATGCCAAAGTGCTGCTCATCGGCGCGGGTGGATTGGGCAGTCCCGCCGCGATATATCTCGCTGCGGCAGGGGTGGGAACTATCGGGCTGGTGGATTTCGATGTGGTGGATACCAGCAATTTGCAGCGGCAAATCATCCACCGGCTCGATGCAGTCGGCACGCCGAAAGTGCAATCTGCGGCGGAAACCATCGCCCGGTTGAACCCCGATGTGCATGTTATCGGGCATCAGGTGCAGTTGACCAGCCAAAATGCGCTGGACATCATCCAGAATTACGATATTGTGCTGAACGGCTCGGATAATTTTCCCACCCGATATTTGGTGAATGATGCATGTGTGCTGCTCGGCAAACCGCTGGTGGATGCCAGCATTTTTCGGTTTGACGGCAATGTGACGGTGTACGATACCGCGCACGGCAGCCCGTGCTATCGCTGCCGCTATCCCGACCCGCCGCCCCCCGGCGAAGTACCCAGTTGCGCCGAAGGCGGTGTGCTCGGCGTGCTGCCGGGGATTATCGGCAGTTTGCAGGCAGTGGAAGCCATCAAATTGATTGTGGGGATTGGCACACCGTTGGTAGGGCGGTCGCTGCAATATGATGCGCTGGAAGCTGAGTTTCGGGAATTTCGCGTCCGCAAAAACCCCGATTGCCCCGTCTGCGGCGAACACCCGACCGTCACCGAGTTGATTGACTATCAGGAATTCTGCGGTATTCCCCATAGAGGCACGGTTCATTGACCCCCGAATTATCTTGACAAGTTGTACGTTTTTGCCAACAACTTTCGTGGTGCGTGATGCGTGAAACGTGATGATTTGGGCGACTGGCAATGTTCCCTGCTTCTTGCTCCTTGCTTCCTGCTCCACATTGGCAACGCCTGTTATCTGCAAAAATAATGGTCAGTCAAAATGAACCACATCAAGTAATGTTACTCTGAACACTGGCAAAAGGAAAAAATAATGGTTATGGTGAAAACAAAAACCCGGTCGAACCGAAAAAACGCACCGCGTCCCGGCAAACTGCTGGAAAATATCGGCAATACCCCACTGCTGCCGATGCACCGCATTCTCGCCGCCGAAGGTATTTCGCCCAATGTGGTGATGTTCGGCAAAGCGGAATGGTTCAACCCCGGCGGCTCGGTGAAAGACCGCCCGGCGCTGTCGATGATAGAGGATGCGGAAGCGAAAGGGCTGCTGACGCCCGGCAAAACCATTTTGGAAGCCACCTCTGGCAATACCGGCATCGGGTTGGCGATGATTGGCGTGTCGAAGGGGTATTCGGTGACGCTGGTGATGCCGGAAAGTGTCAGCCCGGAGCGAAAGGGCATTCTGCGGGCGTATGGCGCGGAAATCATTCTGACGGACAAACTGGAAGGGATTGACGGCGCTATCGCCGAGGCGGAGCGACTGCTGGCAACATACCCCGACCGCTATTACCGTCCCGACCAGTATAACAATCCTGCCAACTGGCAGGCACACTATCGCACCACCGGCGTGGAACTGTGGCAGCAAACGGGCGGCGCCATCACTCATTTTGTGGCAGGTATCGGCACCAGCGGCACGCTGATGGGAACAGGTCGGCGATTGCGGGAATTTAATCCCGATATAAAAATTTTGGCGGTGGAACCGGAAGACGAGATGGCAAAAATTGCCGGACTGAAACACATGGAATCATCCATTATGCCCAAAATTTACGACCCGTCTTTTCCCGATGAGGTGCTGCACGCCCGCCCCGAAGACGCGGTGGATATGGCTCGGCGGCTGGCGCAGGAAGAAGGCTTTTTTGTGGGCATGTCTGCCGGGGCGGCGATGTGGGCGGCGGTGCAGTACGCCCGCCGTCTGGATGAAGGCGTGATGGTGGTACTCTTCCCCGACGGCGGGGAGAAATATCTCAGCATGCTCGCGTGAGATGGAGATTGTTCCCAATCTCCAATCAACCAATCTCCAATCAACGAATCAGACTGCGCAATTTTGCCAAATTCTCGCGGTCGGATTCGATTTTTACCTCTTGCGGCGTTTCCAGCAGGAACGGCAAATCGGCAAAACGGGGGTCGTTCAAAAAGAAACCGAACGGTTCCAGCCCGATGAACCCTTCGCCGATGTGGGTGTGCCGGTCTTTATGTGTGCCCAAATCATTTTTGGAATCGTTCATGTGGAACACCGCCAATTTGTCCAACCCCAGCGTTTCCGAAAAATTATCCCACATTTTTTGATAGCCGACTTCCGTGCGGAAATCATAGCCCGCCGCCAGCGCATGGCAGGTATCGAAACACACCATCAGCCGTTCCGGCTCTTCTGTGGCAGCGATGATGGCTGCCAATTCCTCAAAAGTGCGACCCAGTGTTGTGCCCTGTCCTGCGGTAATTTCCAGCGCGACTTTCACTTTATGGTGGGGCAAGGCGCGGTGAACGTTATCCAGCGCCGCCGAAACGCGCGCCAGCCCCGCTTCTACCCCGCTTTTGACGTGTGCGCCCGGGTGCAAAACCAGATACGGAATGCCCAGCACTTCGCAGCGTTCCAGTTCGTCAATCAGCCCGTTGGTAGATTTTTCCCACAGGGCGTCATCTGGCGTGCCGAGATTGAGCAGATAACTGGCGTGCGTCACCACCGGCGAAATGCCCGTTTCGGTTTGGCGCCGGTGGAATCGTTCGATTTCATCGGGGCGCAAATCTCGCCCTTTCCAGCGATTATTGTTTTTGGTGAAAATTTG
>JALVZI010000529.1 GCA_027022125.1 Anaerolineae bacterium
AAACGCCTCTCGATTCCCGAGGGCGGCGAGCTCGTCCGCATGGGCGCCCAGGAGCACGCCGGGGGGGCTGCCATCCTGAAGCGCCCGCTCGACGAGGCGCCCGGTGTGGTCGATTCGGGCGGGCAGGGGCTGGTGTACCTGCTGGAAGGGATGTTGCGCCGGTTGAAAAATCTGCCGGTGGAGGATGAATCGGCAGGGGAAGAACTGACCGCTGAACCCGTCGAAACGCATCCCGCTGCCGTGCCGCACGAAAATGAAGCCGGTTGGGGCTATGATGTGCAATTTTTGATTCACGGCGATAATTTGGATATTGATGCCATCCGCGATGATATTGTGGTGATGGGCGAATGCCCGCTGGTGGTGGGCAACCAAAAAACCGTTAAAGTGCACGTGCACGTGCCCGACCCCGGCGTGCCCATCAGTTACGGTATTTCGCGGGGGTATTTGACCGATATTGTCGTGGAAAATATGGAAGTGCAATCGCAGGAATTTTTCGGCGAAAAAGAATCGCCGGTGGTGGCGCAACCTGTCGGCGATACCGCCATCATTTGTGTCGCGCCCGGCGACGGATTCGCGGAAGTGTTCAAAAGTTTGGGCGCACACGCCATCATCAGCGGCGGGCAAAGTATGAACCCCAGCACGCAAGAATTTTTAACCGCCATTCACCATCTCACCGCAGAAAATTTCATCATTCTGCCGAATAACAGCAATATCGTGCTGACCGCCCAGCAAGCCAGTTCGATGACGGATGAAAATATTCACGTGCTGCCGTCCAAAACCGTGCCGCAGGGTATCGGGGCGCTGATGGCGTTTAACGATGGCGCGGATTTGGAAACCAATCTCACCCGGATGCACGATGCGCTGGCGCACGTTCACACCATAGAAATTACCCGCGCCGTGCGAACCACGACCATCGGTGAGGTGGCTGTGCGCGAAGGGGATGTGATTGGCTTACTTGATGGAAAGTTAGTTGCCACCGGCAACACCGATGCCGATGTGGTGCTTGCCACCCTGAACCATATCGATATGGATGAGATAGATGTGCTGACGCTGTATTACGGAGAAGACACAACGGCTGATGCCGCTGTCGCAATATCCGATACGCTCGCCGACACATACCCCCATCTCGAAATTGAGGTGGTCGCGGGGGGACAACCGCACTATCAATTTATCATTTCACTGGAATAAGGTGCTGTTCATGGGAAGAGTAAAAATTATAACCGACAGTTGCGCCAATCTTGACCCGGCAGAGGCGGCGGAACTGGGCATAACCGTTGTGCCGTTAACGGTGCAAATCGGCGATAAAATATATGCCGACGGGCTGCCGGAGACCACCGCATTATTTTTGGAACACCAGCAGCGCGGCACATCTCCGCTGGCGGTCATTGCCCCGCCCGTGTCGGCGTTTGAAAAACTGTACCGCGATTTACACCGTCAATACGACCAGATTGTCGCCATTCACGTGTCCGGGCATCTCAGCGATGTGTGGCGAAATTCGCGCGCCGGTGCGGAACCCCTGCGCGGACGCTGCGCCATCGAAGTGGTGGACAGCAACGCCATTATGCTGGGGCAGGAAATTCTGGTAAAAGAAGCCGCCCGCGCGGCACAGCAGGGAGCATCCATTGATGAAATTGTCCGGCTCGCGCGCGGATTGATTCCGCACATTTACACCGTACTTTTTGTGGATGATATGGATTATCTGGAAAAAAGCGGCACCATCGGCAAAGCGCAGGCAATTTTGGGCACGATGATGGAGATAAAACCGCTGCTATTTATGGAAGACGGCGCAATTATCCCGATGGAAAAAGTGAAAGCCGTCAATAAAGCGGTGGACAAACTGACGGAATTTGTCAGTGAATTTGACGAGTTGAAACAAGTGGTTATTTTGCAAAACCAAACCGAACCACTGCCCGAAACCAATATGCTGCTTGACAGATTATCGCAACTTTTCCCCGAGCAGTCATTCCCCATTGTGCAATATAACCCGCTGCTGGCATCGTTTGTCGGTCCGGAGGCGATGGGATTGATTGTGTATGAA
>JALVZI010000530.1 GCA_027022125.1 Anaerolineae bacterium
GTCCTCAAACCGCACGCGCGGGGCTTCAGCCGCATCGGATTTCCCGCCGTGCTGGGGCTGAAAAACCATCCGCTGGTTTTGGCGGATTTGGAATCGGCGCTGGGGAAAACGGTTTTTGAAATCAGCACCCTGCCGCCATCCGTGCCGGGGCGACGGCTTTTTGAGGCATTGAAAGCGAATCTGCTGGCACACGGCGGCGAATTTCTGCTCGGCATAAAAGTGGTGGATGGCGAAATTTCCGGCGGGCGGGTGCAGTCCATCCGCACCGAAAGCGCCAGCCGGTTGCTCACCCACCGCGCCGACAATTTCGTGCTGGCGACGGGGGGCATTTTCGGCGGCGGGTTAAACACCGCGCTCGACGGCTCGGCGCGCGAGCTGATTTTCGGCTTGCCCGTGGCGGCTTCCACCGACCGCCATCAATGGTTCACCGACCGATTCATCGGCGAGCGCACCACCGGGCAACCCGTCAACCGTTTCGGCGTGCGGGTCAACGCGCGGCTCAACCCCGTGCGGGAAGACGGCTCGGTGATTGCGGAAAACCTGTTCATCACCGGCGCTCAACTCGCCGGCTTCAGTTGGACGGACGGTCGCACCGGCGGCGGGGTCGCGCTGGCGAGTGCAGTTTCGGCGGTAGAAAGCATAATTTCGCCTTGAACTGAAGTTCAGGCTCACAACTCAAGCCGACTTGAAGTCGGCTTCGGCTTTCAGGATGGAGACGAGAAGGCATGTTCAAGAATACAGCCGTGATGCATCAGATATTTGAAAGCGCAAAAAAATACCTACTTTCGTTTGATGCAGTAACGGAAAAAATGTTGGATTTGCAATTAAATGAATGGAAACAAGCAAAGCCTGCTACCCTGAATGAACTTTTTCGCGCTATGATAGCCCACGCACAAAATCGACAAGGGATGCCCAACAGCATTGGTGATATTAACAATTTACAAAACATATTGTTTGATTTTAACCCAAACGCCGTGTTTGCAAATTATGCTTCTTGGGAAATTTTGTTTGATGCGATAATGCAGAGTAGTTATACTCCTCCGGGCAGAATGCAAAAAGATAATCCCAGAAATTATTGGGTTATTTTTTGCAAATCAATTCTATCTATATCAGAATTTCTGTTGAGTTTTGAGACAATTGAAAATTTTGATACTTTCGTTCAAGGTTTTTACACCAATGAATACTCTCGGTTAGCCTTACCGTTATTACTAGAAAAAGAAATCTTTGGCTATGGTTTCGCGCTAGCATGTGATTTTTTGAAAGATAATGGATACCCAGAATTCATCAAACCGGATACTCATATCATTGATATTGCCAACGGAACAGGTATAACCCATTCAAATGACCAATATCGAGTTTTTAAAGACATAATTGTTTATTGTCGTGCCATAGACAAACTTCCATACGAAGTTGACAAATTGTTCTGGCTGGTCGGAAGTGGAGATTTTTATCTTTCTGATACAAAAGTCAACACCTCAAAAACAACTTTTATCACCGAATTTATTGAAACTTACGGGACAATTGAAAATTAACATTACAACGAAAACAAACAAGTCTCACACAAATGTCATACCGGAATTTCCCGCAGGGAAATATCCGGTATCCACAGCCAAAATAATGGATTCCCGCTTCCGCGGGAATGACATCGCAACTCTGCAACTTTGGACTTGAAACATTGGACACCAAACTTGAAACCTGAAACAAACAACTCCGAACCCGATACCCTCACCCTCTCCATTTGGGAGCAGGTGCAATTTACCGCCGATGCGTGCATCAAATGCAACATTTGCACCTCGATGTGCCCGGTGCATAATGTAACCGACCTTTTTCCGGGACCGAAATTCGTCGGTCCGCAGGCACAGCGATTGCGCAACCCGCACGATATTTCGGTGGATTACAGTCTCGATTATTGCAGTGGCTGCGGCGTGTGCACGATGGTTTGCCCGCACGGCGTGAAAGTGATGGAGATGAACGCCAAAGGGCGCGCTAAACTTTACGAGCGCGAGCGCATCCCCCTGCGAAACCGCCTGCTGGGGCGCAGCGAACTGCTGGGCAAACTCGGCAGCCCCGTGGCGCCGATTGCCAACGCGCTGTTCAGTAACCGGCTCATCCGCCTTGCCACAGAATGGGTCATCGGCATTCACCGCGACGCGCCCATGCCGATGTTCTCTTTCGAGACCTTTCGCGGCTGGTTCAACGGAGTGCATCTGCGGCGCAACCGCAAAAAAACTTTCAAAAAGCAGGTGGTCTATTTTCACGGGTGCAGCACCAATTATTATGAACCGCGCATCGGAAAGGCGGCGGTGGCAATTTTGGAGCACAACGGTTTCGAGGTGCTGATTCCGCCGCAGGTGTGCTGCGGATTGCCCATGCTCTCCAACGCGGAATTCGATGCCGCCCGCCGCAATGCCGATTTCAACCTGACATCTCTTTCGGAATATGCCCGGCGCGGCATCCCGATTGTCGGCACGTCCACCAGTTGCACCCTCACCCTCAAATCGGATTATCGCCATATTTTGGACATCAACACGCCGGAAGCGGCGCAAGTCGCCGCCGCCACGTATGACATTTCGGAATTTCTGCTGGAGTTGGCGGAAAAAGGCGAACTCCGCACCGATTTTCAGCCGATGGACATCACGCTGCCGTACCATTCGCCGTGTCAGTTGAAAGCGCACAATATCGGTTTCCCCGCCATCGAACTGATGAAATTGATTCCCGGGGTAAAAGTCGACCATATTCAGGCGGAATGCTGCGGTATCGCCGGCACGTATGGCTATAAAAAAGAGAAATTCGATATTGCATTTGAGGTGGGCAAACCGGTTTTCGACCATATCATCGAATCGGGGTCGGAAATTGCCGTGTGCGACAGCGAAACCTGCCGCTGGCAGATTGAGCATCACACCGGCGCAACGCTGGTGCATCCCATCGAAATTTTGGCGCAGGCTTATGGGCTGACGCCGTGAGGCGTGAAACGTGAAACGTGAGGCGTGATGAGTGATGACTTTAAGTTTGGAATAAGGTTTTCAGTCCACAGATTCACATTATTATGCCCTGTGGGTACAGATGGACACAGATTTTTATTTTTTCTGTGAAAATCTGTGTTATCTGTGTCCATCTGTGGACTATTTAATCTATGTCTGAGCAGTTACAATAGGACACAGATTGTACGGATGGCACGGATTTTCGCTGATTTTTCTGTTTTTATCCGTGTAAATCCGCTCAATCTGCGTCATCCGTGTTCTATTTTTGGCTCGGCGGCGCAAAACGTTTATCCGGTACGAACACTGCCGGTCGCCCAAACCATCACGCATCACGTTTCACTCATCACATTTCATCATTCAGAAAAAAGAGAGAATACCATGCAAACACAACTTCAAAACTACCTCACCCCGAAACTCCCCGAATATCTCGATTTGCTGAAACGGATGGTGGACATCAACAGTTTCACCGACAATCCGGCGGGGGTGAACGCGGTGGGCGAATTGACCGCGCAGGCTTTCGCGCCGCTCCGGTTCACCGCCGAGACAATTCAGGCGGAAAATCCGAATTTCGGCAAACATCTGGTGCTCACCCGCGCAGGCAAATCGGGGCGAAAAATCGGGTTGGTGGGACATCTCGATACGGTTTTTTCGCCGGAGGAGGAAATCGAGCATAATTTCCACTGGCGACCGGAAGGCAATCGCATTTACGGACCGGGCACGGTAGACATGAAAGGTGGCAATGTGCTGATTCTGATGGCGCTGGACGCGCTGCGCACGGTTGCCCCCGCCGAATTTGAGGACATCACCTGGGTGGTGCTGTTCAACGCCGCCGAAGAACGGTTGTCGCTCGATTTTGGCAGGCTGTGCCGCGAGCGGCTGGCGGGCGATACGCTGGCAAATCTGGTTTTTGAAGCCGGTGCACTGGCAGACAACACCTTTAAATTGGTGACGGCACGCAAAGGCAAAGCCGAATATCGCATCACGGTGACGGGACGCTCGGCGCACGCGGGCAATCACCATCCGCACGGCGCAAACGCCATCGTGCAACTGGCAGACACCATCCGCCGGGTTGCCGCGCTGACCGATTACAGCCGCGATTTGACATACAATGTCGGCACGGTGCGCGGCGGGTCGGTGGTGAACCGTGTGCCGCATTTCGCCGAAGCGCGGGTGGAAATGCGCACTTTTGAGCCGGATATTTTCGAAGACGGCATCGCGGCGATGCTGGCGCTCGACGGACAATCCACCGTCGCCGCCGTCAGCGACGGTTATCCCTGCACGGTGAAAATCGATTTGGTGGAAAAAATGCAGCCGTGGTCGCGGAATGCGGGCAGCAACCGATTGTTCGACATTTGGACACAGGCGGCGCATCAGACGGGTATGGCGGTGGAAAAAGAAGAGCGCGGCGGGTTGAGCGATGGCAATCACACGTGGCAAACCATCCCCACCATGGACGGGCTGGGACCCGCGGGCGCGAATGCCCACAGTTCGGAGCGCAGCGATGACGGCGCGAAAGACCAGGAATATGTGCTGCCGGGGTCGTTTGTGCCCAAAACCGTGCTGAATGTCACCGCACTGCTGAAATTGATTGGTCAATAGATTCTGATTTTTCACCCTTCGATATGCCCTGCGGGCTACTCAGGATGAAAAATCGGATGGGGAAAACACGCCCCGTTCATTCGCCCATTCGCTATTCGCTACTCGGAGTTCACATGAAACTTTCAACTGATTTCTCTACTTTTGCCAAATACGCTTGGGGAACCCTGATTTTTAACATTGCCGTGATTCTGTGGGGGGCGTATGTCCGCGCGACGGGTTCCGGCGCGGGGTGCGGCGCGCACTGGCCCACCTGTCAGGGCGAGGTTTTGCCCCGCGCACCGCAGATAGAAACGCTGGTAGAGTTGAGCCACCGCGTGACCAGCGGGCTGGCGTTTCTGCTGGTGGTGGCGATGCTTATTTGGGCATATCGCGCTTTCCCCAAAAAACACCCCGTGCGGCTGGGGGCAACCCTGTCGATGGTGCTGATGGTGACGGAAGCGCTGGTCGGTGCGGGGCTGGTGCTGTTCGAGTTGGTGGCATATAACGAATCGGTGGCGCGGGTGTATGCCGTGTCCACCCATCTGGTGAACACGTTTTTGCTGCTGGCGGCACTGACGCTGACAGCATGGTGGGCTTCGGGGGGCAAACGCATTTCGCTCAAATCGATGCGCACCGCCGGATGGGCGACGCTGGTCGGGATGCTGGCGGTGCTGGTGCTCGGCGTGACGGGCGCTATCACCGCGCTGGGCGACACGCTTTTCCCAGCTGGGTCGCTGGCAGAAGGCATCGCGCAGGATTTTGAACCCACCGCCCATTTTCTGATACGGCTGCGAGTATGGCATCCGGTCATCGCCATTTTTACGGGCGTGTATCTGTTGGTGCTGGCGCAATATCTGCTCGGCAACGCCGAAAATTCGGTGCGCACCGCCGCGCGGATTCTGCTGAGGGTATTTGTGGCACAGTTGGTCATCGGCGGGGTGAATTTGGTGCTGCTGGTGCCGGTATGGTCGCAAATGCTGCATCTGCTCGCCGCCGATATCGTGTGGGTCGTGCTGGTAATTTTGGGCGCGCTGATTCAACAGTCGCCGGAGGAGGTCATATGAACATCAAAACCCGTCCGCTGTTCATCGCCGCCGGAATCAGTTTTGGGGTGCAGTTGATTTTCACCCTGCTATCCACGCTTCCCATGCTGTTTCTCCAACTGAACCCGGCAATGCTGGAAAAATTTTTGGGGTTCGGAGATGGAATGCCCGAACCGAACGGGGCGCTCATCGGAGGTTTTATGGGGTTGGGGGTGCTGGCGTGCCTGTGCCCATTCGTGCTGGACGGTATCGCCGGGGCGGTGTATGCCGTGCTGCACAACCGCATCGAAGCCATCGAATTGCAGGATGGCATTCTCGGCGGGGCGGCAAGTGGGGCGCTGGGACGCATCACGGCGACAGTGGTCAGTACGGGTATCAGTTTGCTGATGATGCCGCTGATGATGAATCAAATGATGTCCGAATTTGGCTCACCGGCGGCGGGGGGATTGCCGCCGGGCGGGTTTCCCGCTGAGGTAATGGCGACGATGGTTGTCGGCAGTTTTGTGAGCGCAATTTTCGGCATTATTGTGGGCGCAATTTCCGGTGCGGTGATGGGCAGTATCGGCGGGGGCATCACGGCGGTGATACTGGAACAAAAAGGGTGAACCGAATTTCCACAAATTTCACCGGTTTTAAGATTGGTATTTTTTGCGATTTTTACCGTAGGGGCGGCTCGCGAGCCGCCCCTACGGTTTTTTGCGTCAAATTATTTTTGTCAAGTGACTTTACAACAGTTTCTATTTCTCTTTTGCCACAAAATCTATCACAATGGTGAACCTGTCTTCAACCTTTAAAATGTTGGCGACATTCGGCGCGTCGAAACCGAAATCTTTGGCGAAAACCAGCGTGGTTGCCATGCCGGAAAGCGTATCGCCATCGAGGGTTGCCGTCACATCGAAAGTGGCAGGTTTTGTAACCCCGTGGATGGTCAAATCGCCCACCAGTTTAAAAGTGACCGGCTGACCTTCGCTGAACCCGTCGGGGAAATCCTGAATTTCTGTCGCCACAAACTCGGCGATGGGGAAACTATTCGATTCCAGATACCGTTTGCGAATCTGCTCATCGCGGCGATTATCATCACTAGGGCGTGTTGACGTTTTGTTTTCAGCGGGAGAAACGCCCTTCTATACGCCCTGTGGGTTACTCAGGATAAAAAATCGGCAAACGTCAACAGAACCTAATGGAGGATGGGAAAATCTGTTAACGGCATTTGTTGCCAATACATCGCAACATTTGCTTTGCCAAATCCTCAACAGCGTAACATCAATATCA
>JALVZI010000531.1 GCA_027022125.1 Anaerolineae bacterium
GAATGACGGCGGGGGTGGCGGGCGTGCAGCCCATCACCGCAAAAATGATGATGGTCAGCAGGATGAGCGTTTTTCGCATGTGAATCCTTTTTTGTTTGTCGTCAAAATTGCAAAAATTCTTCTGTGTTGAGCACAAAAACAGTCGCCCCGCCGATGGTGCGTTTGACGGGGGTGGAAATGAACATTTCGCCGACTTCGGTGGGCGGCGGCAGGGGCGGGTCGTACCGGGTGCGTTTTTTGCACATTTTGCCGATAATCTCGGTGACGGATTGAGTTTGGTGTGCTTCGGCATAAACCATCACCAGCGCTCGCCCGCCATACAGATACGATTCGGTGCTGTTGATGAGTGTGGGTTGGAAGCCCGCTTCGGTGAGCCGGTTTACCAGCCCGCGGGCATCTTCGTTGTGTACGATGCTGACGATGAGTTTCATGGGACTATCCGTTTGCGGGGGCGATGCCCCATCCTGCCAACCGGGCGCGAATTTCGCGCTGGATGGCGGCGATGGATTGGCGGGCATCCACAATGAGCCAGCGGTCGGGTTCTGCGGCAGCGAGTGTCAGATAGCCGTTCCGCACGCGGCGGTAAAAATCAATTTCCTGCCTGTCCATCCGATTCAATTCGCCTTCGCCGGCTTGGTTGGCAATTTGTTTGCGGCGAATGCCTTCTTCCACCGGCAAATCGAGATAGATGGTCAAATCGGGTGTCAACTCGCGGGTGGCGAAGGCGGTAATTTGCCGCAGCATGTCCAAATCTAGCCCGCGCCCGTAACCCTGATAGGCGAAGGTGCTGTCGGCGTAACGGTCGCACAGTACCATTGTGCCTGCCGCCAGCATCGGTTTGATGACCTGCGCCACCAATTGTGCCCGGCTGGCGGAATAGAGCAAAATTTCGGCGACGGCATCCATTTCGGTGTTGCGGACATCGTGCAGCACCGCGCGGATTTGGTCGCCGATGGCGGTGCCGCCCGGCTCGCGGGTGGTATGCACGGCGAATCCGTGTTCGGTCAGATAGTCGGTCAGCAGTTGGATTTGCGTGCTCTTGCCCGCGCCTTCGGGTCCTTCAAAGGTGATGAATTTTGTCATGGCGTTTCTGGTTTCTGGTTTCAGGGTTGCAAGGTTGCAGGGTTTCAGGGTTTCAGGGTTTCAGGGTTTCAGGGTTTCAGAGTAGCACGTTTCACGCTTCACGTATCACGTTTCACGCTTCACGTTTCAACGATTCAGTGAAGTTCACTATTCACTATTCACTATTCGCTATTCGTCATTCGTCATTCGCTTGCTCGAAAGATTTTCACCCGGCGGCGCGGGTCTTTGCCGCGACTTTGCGAGACGAGGTTCGATTGGCGCGCCATTTCGTGTTGTTTGCGGCGAATGAACGCTTCTTGCGGGCTGAGTTCGATGCTTTTTTCGCCGCGCAGCACCCGTTTGATGGCTTCCTGCGTTTCGCGGATGGCGATGGCGAGCGTGTCGGTGTCTGCCAGCGTCAGTTGAAACACGTCAATGAGACATTTTTCGGCTTGATGCTGGGTGTTGGCACGCAGAATGTACAGTGGAATGTGTTTTTCTTCCGCCTCGGTGATGGGCTGCGGACGTTTGCGGTAATGGCTTTTCAGGGTGATGGCGATGTCGGCGTGCCCCAAATCGGGTACAATTTCGATGGGCACATGCAGGGCGTGCGCCGCCTGCCGCAAACGGTTGTGGTTGACGCCGTAAACGAAAATTCGTTTGCGCGAAAGGGTTTGCGTTTCTTCCGCATCCTGCACGGGCGAGTCATCTTCGGCGGGGAGCACGGCAATATCCGGCGGTGCGGCACGGCGTTTGCCGTTGGTGCGTTCTCCCGCCGGTGAATCCTGTCGCCGGTGTTTGAGCAGATGCGGCTTGTTGGTGCTTTTTGCCGGTTCGATGGTGATTTTCCCGCTTTCATCGCGGGTGCGAATTTCGGGCTGGATGAGCCGCCCGCGCAGCAAATCGTCAACGGCGCGCGCCACATCGTGATGCACCGCCAGCCGGTTGCGTTCCTGCAATTCCACCAGAATATCGAATGTGGGCGGCGAGCGGCGTTCCAGCACGCTTTTTTGTGTGTTCCGCCGCCGGGCTTCCTCATCCGAAAGGGTGACGCTGTCGATGCCGCCGACCAAATCGGCAAGCGTGGGGTTGACCAGCAGGTTGTCCAGCGTGTTGCCGTGCGCCGTGCCGATGAGTTGCACACCGCGCTCGGCGATGGTGCGCGCGGCTTCGGCTTCTTCCAACCGCCCGATTTCATCAATGATGATGACCTCCGGCGTGTGATTTTCCACCGCTTCAATCATCACTTCGTGTTGCAATTCCGGTTTGGGAACCTGCATGCGGCGCGCTTTGCCGATGGCAGGGTGTGGAATGTCGCCATCTCCGGCAATTTCGTTGGATGTATCGACCACAATTACCCGTTTATTCTCGGCGAGAATGCGCGCGGCTTCGCGCAGTAGGGTGGTTTTGCCCACGCCGGGGCGTCCCAGCAGCAGCACGCTTTTTCCCGTTTCCAGCAAATCCTGAATGATGTCAATTGTGCCGTACACGGCGCGTCCCACACGGCATGTCAAGCCGATGATGTCACCGCGACGGTTGCGGATAGCGGAAATTCGGTGCAGGGTGCGCTCAATACCGGCGCGATTGTCGCCCATAAATTCACCGATGCGCGCCACAACTTCGTTTATATCGGCGCGGGTGACGGGCGTATCGGACAGAATGACTTCCTGTTGGGTGAAATAGGCTTTCGGGCGACGACCCAAATCCATCACCACTTCAATCAGGTTGTCCAAATCCGGTTGTTTGGTTAACGATTGGCGAATAAACGCGGGAAAAACTTCCATCAATGCGTTTAAATCGTCTGAAATCTGTGCCATAAAAACTACACTTACCTCCCATAATACGGTATCTATTCAGGGGGACGGGAAAAACGCCCTTCGATACGCGGTTCGCCCCGCGAACCGCTACTCAGGATGCGTTTTTCCCTGCCGATTTCATCCTGAGTAGCCCGCAGGGCGTATCGAAGGGTGAAATCGGCACGATACCACTTCACACTGAACGGTTGTTTGTTTTGGTTTGCGCTTTCATCACCGGAGTGGCGTGTTTGGTGTCGATGTGGGTGTCGAAAGCGGGTAATAGCCGCGACAGAAAATCTGTGGCGCGGACGGTGATATGTTTCACCAGAATCTGCTGCTCGGCAAATTCGCGGAAGCCGCAGGCAAACAGATGCGCCGCCAACTCGGATTGGTAGGTGCGCAAACTGCAATAAACCGGATGCCGTCGCGGGTTTTTTAGCAGGCTCAAGCCGCCCAGTAGCAAATTGGTGGTTTCACTGTCAATATCGGGGTGCACCATCAACCGAATCCAGTGCCCCGTTTTGCCGGAATGGATATTCAGCACGGCGAGCACTTCTCCGCGATTTTCCCAAACCAGCCCGTACCGCCGACCGCGGTCTGCCAGCGGGTAATTGTTGATTTGCCATTGCCCCTGCGCCAATCCTTCGGCGACCTGAACGTTATGCGGGGTGACGGCGGTGTATAGCCGCTGCACGCTCCAACTGTCGGCGGGGGTTTGGCGGCGCAAGCCCAGCGTGTTTTGCGGGTTGTCGGGGTGCAGGTCGGCGTCCAAACGGAAAACCCGCTCTTCGGCGTATGGCGAAAATCCCACATTGCGGAAAATTTGTGATTCTTCGCTATCGGGGTTCAACCGGGCGTAAATGCGCTGATGCCCCTGCTCGCCCGCTTTGATGCTCAGATGGTTCAGCAATCGCTGCCACATGGCGTGTCCGCCGTTGCCGTTTTCCAGTTTCGGGGAAAGGAAAACCACTTCCTGCTCCGGGCGTCCGGGGCGAATGCGCGCTTGCACCAAACCCTGATGCACGCCTTTTTCGTCTTCAAAATTTAGCACATAAGTTGTCACGCCGGGCATCGCGGGGAAAAGGTTGGCGAGGAGTGCGGCTCGCAACGGCGACCGCGGATGCAGCAGTCGCTCTTCCATATCGAGCGTGGTGCCCTTTTTTTGCAATTGGGCTACCAAACGAATATTTTGGATTTGAAAAGGTTTTATCAAACGGATACCTCTGGTGAAGCAGTGAACAATTATCAATGAGCAATTATCAATGGGCGAATAGCGAACAGCGAATGACGAATGGATTGAGTGAAACGTGACTTTGGACTTGGAACTTTGGACCTGAAACCATAAACACGAAACCCGAAACCACCAGTGTTCCACGTCTGCCGATATTTTACACGCCGAAAGGTCTGATTGCAAGAAATTCCGCCGCCGAGCCGCCCGCTTTTGACCTTTGTTGCCACTGTTATACAATACCGGTATGGATTTATTTGACCACAACCGCCAAAATACCATCGAGAAAACCGCGCCGCTGGCAGCCCGAATGCGCCCCCGCACGCTGGATGAATTTGTGGGGCAGGGGCATATCATCGGGCGCGGGCGGTTGCTGCGCCGTGCCATCCAAGCCGACCAACTGAGCAGCCTGATTTTTTACGGTCCCCCCGGCACGGGAAAAACCACGCTGGCGCGCATCATCGCCAATACCACCCATGCCCATTTCATCGCGTTGAACGCGGTGCTCTCCGGCGTGAAAGACATCCGCGCAGCGATTGCCACCGCGCAGGAAAAAATGGGCATGTTCGGGCAGCGAACCATCCTGTTTGTGGACGAGGTTCACCGGTTCAACAAAGCGCAGCAGGATGCGTTGCTGCCGCATGTGGAAAACGGCACGGTCATTCTCATCGGCGCAACCACCGAGAATCCATATTTTGAGGTGAACAAAGCGCTGGTTTCCCGCTCGCGGATATTTGAACTGAAACCGCTGTCCGATGACGATTTGCGGGCGATTGTGCGGCAGGCGCTGGCGGATGAAGAACGGGGTTATGGCAAACTGAACGTTTCCATCACCGATGATGCCCTGTCGCACCTGATAAATGTTGCCAATGGCGATGCGCGCGGGGTGCTGAACGCGCTGGAACTGGCGGTGGAAACTACCCCGCCGGGCGCGGATGGCGTCATCCGCATTACCACCGAAATCGCCGCAGAGTCCATCCAAAAGCGGGCGGTGCTGTACGATAAAGACGGCGATGCCCATTTCGATGTGATTTCGGCGTTCATCAAAAGCGTGCGCGGCTCAGATGCCGATGCCGCGCTCTACTGGCTGGCAAAAATGGTGTATGCCGGTGAAGACCCGCGTTTCATCTTCCGGCGGATGCTCATTCTGGCAAGTGAGGATGTCGGCATGGCAGACCCGAACGCGCTGCAGGTGGTGGTGTCGGCGGCGCAGGCGTTTGAATATGTCGGGCTGCCGGAAGGGCGATTTCATCTGACGCAGGCATGTTTGTATCTGGCAACCGCGCCGAAAAGCAACTCGACGATGGGCTTTTTCGATGCGCTGGCGGCGGTGGAAAATGAACGCGAAGCGGATGTCCCCAATCATCTGAAAGACAGCAATCGGGATGGCGACGACTTCGGGCACGGCGCGGGGTATCTGTACCCGCACGCCTACCGCGACCATTGGGTGGCGCAGCAGTATTTGCCCGACAGTTTGCAGGGACGCGGATTTTATCAGCCGAGCACGCAGGGCTATGAAGCAAAAATCCACGCGGAGGTTGCCCGGCGGCGCGAGGCGCAACTGGCGGCGATGCTTTCCACGGCAGATGATGCCCCGTGGGGCGGCACGGATTCCGCACCGAAAGCGCACAATCGCTGGTTGCAGCGCACGTTGAGCACCGTCGGCGCGCAGTTGGCGGCGCAGCGCGACAAGTTGTTCGCGCTGGCGAAAGTGCAGCGGCACGAGTTGGTGCTCGATTTGAACGCCGGCACGGGATTGCTGACATGGGAAGCGGCGCGCCGCTCGCCGGTGGGCGGGGTGTGGGCGCTGGCGGCGGATGAGCGCACGGCGGAAACGCTGCGCCGTCAGGCGGAAAATCTGGATGCGCTGAATCGACCGCAGGTGGTGGTCGGCACGGCGGCAACCGTGGCGGAATCGCTGGCGGATGAGATTCGGTTTGAGGTGATGGTGGGGCGCAATGTGCTGACCCGCGATGCCGCCAAAACCGAAACGCTGGCGCAGTTGCGGCAATTTTTGGCAGACGGGGGTCGGCTGGCGCTGTGGGAAAATATCCCCCGCCACACGCAGCGATTGTACGCCCTGCTCGATGCGTCGGGGGTGGATGCCGATTTTTGGCGGCGGGTGGCAGCGGCGGAAGAGGCTATCTATGCCGCCGCCGGTGACTCGATGGTTAATTGGGATGCGGCGGATTTGGCGGAAATGGCGGCGCAGGCGGGATTCACGGTGGTGCAGATGATTGAATCGCCGCAGACGGCGGAATTTTGGGTGAGCGAGCGGCACATTTCGCGCTGGTTTGGCGATGCGCCCGCGGGGAGTCGCCCGTCGTATGCACAGCGATTGCAGCAGATGCTCTCGGCGGCGGAAGTATCGCAATTGCGGGAAATGTTCGAGCGGCAATTGCTCAACCGGCAGGTGGTGTGGCACAGTAAAGGGGTTTTTCTGCTGGCAACCGTGTGATGCGGCTATCAGCCGGGCAGTTTGACAATTTTAAACCAGTAACGGCGAATGGTATGCATCGCGTTGACCAGTCCTTTAAATGAATTCGGTTTGGTGATGAACGAGTTTGCGCCCAACTGGTACGATTGCCGGATGTCGGCGGTGGCATCGGTGGTGGAGAGTATCACAATCGGGATGGAACGCAGTTTGGCATTCGTTTTTATTGTCTGTAAATTGGGTTTAAAACCCCCGCCTTCAGGCGGAAATGTACCAACGTGTCGAGCAGAAGGATGATGGTGTTGACAGTTGGTTGGATTGATGAATATAATGTGAGGTATGGATTA
>JALVZI010000532.1 GCA_027022125.1 Anaerolineae bacterium
AATCCGTAGGGGCGGCTCGCGAGCCGCCCCTACCCCCACTTCTGTATTTAGGCTTGCAGGGGGAAATCAAATCCTTGCCGAGTTCAATGATTCGTAGAGACGCCCAATTTGGGCGTCTCTACGAAAATGCCACTGCGGTGAGATAAAACACAGAAAAAATCTGTGACCATCCGTGTTATCTGTGTCCATCTGTGTCATCTGTGGACTATTTAATCTATGCCTGAGCAGTTACCAAAAACCTTAAATTCTCTGCGCCTCTGTGTCTCTGTGGTGAAGAATTAACCCTGTCAAAGAAACCACCATGTCCGTTTTTTCGCTGAACCCCGGTCAACCTGAAATCCTGTCGCCCGACGGCACGCCGTTTTTCACATTCGGTGTGAATTATGAGGGCTATTTCGACCGCACATGGGCGATGTGGCGTCCCAATCTGTTCGATTTGGATTTGATTGAGCGCGATTTCGCCAAAGCGCGCGCCGCCGGTTTCAACACGGTGCGTCTTTTTGTGCAGAAAGAAAATCACGATGAAGTCAATCGCGGCGAATGGCAGCGGTTCGATGCGGTGGTCGGGTTGGCGGAACGGTATAATTTGGCGGTGATGCTCACTTTCAACGATGCCCATCTGCCGCATTTGGCGCAGGTCGGCGCGTTTAATGCCAAAATTGCGGCGCATTTTCGCGGACATCCGGCAATTCACAGTTGGGATTTGGAAAATGAGCCGCGATTGTACAATCTGCTGGTGGCAACCTATCCCAATGGCACATGCCCGCTGCTCACCTCTGCGCTGATTGACCATTACGGCGAGTTTATCCCCCGCAGTAAAATTGATATGAACCGTATTCCGGGGCTGTTGCGCGGCGATGCCAATAAAGCCTACTATTATCGCAACGCGGTTGAGGCGTACATTCGTTTCGGGCAGCAGGCGATGACTTCCGGTATGCCGTCCATTGTGGATTTTATGTTCAGCGGTCAGGCGGCGGAATGGCGGCAATTTTTAAAATTGCTCAACGACACCATCGCGGCATGGCTTGCGCCGCAGATGGAACCGATGAAAGCCGCTGACCCGCAGCGACTCTTTTCGGTGGGGTGGAATTGGGAGGCGCTGGCGGCGCTGCCCGCCAATCGCGCGCTCGATTTTCATCAGATTCACAAATATGGAAAAACGGTGGGATACACCCGGTTGAACAACATTTTCAGCATGCTGAAAGCATTGCAGCGCGTTTTTCCCACCCAGCCGATTATTATGGGGGAATTCGGCTATTCCACCGATGAAAGTGAAACGGCAGACGCGCATCGCCCGGTTGACCCGCGCATCACCGCGCTGCACGAAGCGGCAACCATGTGTTTTTTGCGCGCGGAGGGGTTTGCCGGCGGCATAAAATGGATGCTGAATGATGTGCGCAGTGCGCCCAATCCGTTTGAGGCGGGATTGGGGGTGTATGCCGATGGCGACCGTCCGAAACCGGTGCGCCGCATTTTTGAGCATCTGGCATCGCTGTGGCGGCAGACGGACGACCGCGGGCAATTGCGCGTGCTGCCCGACAATCGCACGCACATTCGGGTGCATTATCTGTGCGAAAGCGGCGGATTCAGCGGCGGGGGCGGGGATGAATCTCCTCTGGCATGGGAGGCAACCGCGCCTGCTACCGTGCTGACCACCTGCGATGTCAGCGGGCAAATTCGGGTGGAAACGGATGCGCCGCTGCGGGTGTCGCTGGCGGTGCCGCAGTTGTCGGCGCGCTGGCACGGCGCGCAGGCGGCGGTTTATCGGTTGGGGGATGACGGGTTCAGCCCGGAGGGGGTGCAGGCTGCGGCATCGGTGCGGGTACAGACGGATGCGGGTTCACCGCGATTGATTTCGCCGCTGTAAAAAATAGAACACAGATGACACAGATGGTTCGGATTTCCACGGATTTGAAATGTTTTCGGTGAAAATCTGCATCTGTGCTATCTGTGTTCCGGTTTTAAAATTCGCTATTCGTAATTCGTTATTCGTAACTCGCTATTTGGCATAGTCTACCACCCGCGTTTCGCGGATGACGGTTACTTTTATTTGCCCGGGGTATTGCAAATCTTCTTCTACCTGACGGGCGATATTTTTGGAAAGGGTGAGCGCGGCGTAATCGTCCACTTCATCCGGTTTGACGATGATGCGAATTTCGCGCCCGGCTTGAATGGCGAATGATTCTTTCACGCCTTTGAATGAGTTGGCGATGTCTTCCAGCGCGCGGATGCGTTTGACGTAATTTTCCAAACTTTCGCGGCGAGCGCCCGGACGCGCACCGGAAATGGCGTCGGCGGCTTCCACAATCACCGCTTCGATGCTTTCCTGCTCCACTTCATGGTGGTGGGCGGCGATACAGTTGACCACTTTCGGCGGCACACCGTATTTTCGTGCTTCTTCCGCACCGATGAGCGCGTGCGGACCTTCCACTTCATGGTCAATCGCCTTGCCGATGTCGTGCAGCAAGCCGCCCATCCGCGCCACTTTCACATCCGCACCCAATTCAGAGGCGATGATAGCGGCAAGATGTGCCGTTTCGATGGCGTGCAGTCGCTGGTTTTGCCCGTAACTGGTGCGGTATTTCAGTCGCCCCAACAGTTTGATGATGTTGGGATGCAGTCCCGGCACATTGGCTTCATAAGCCGCGCTTTCGCCCGCCTCTTTGATGGTGTGTTCCATTTCGGTGGAAACTTTTTTCAGCACTTTCTCAATTCTGGCGGGATGAATGCGCCCGTCGTTGATGAGAATTTCCATCGCTTGGCGGGCAACTTCGCGCCGCACCGGGTCAAAAGAGGTCAAAATGATGGCGTCGGGGGTATCGTCAACCACCACTTCCACGCCGGAAGCAATTTCAAAGGCGCGGATGTTTCGCCCCTGCCGCCCGATGATGCGCCCTTTCATATCATCGTTGGGCAGCGCCACTGTGGAAACGGTTGTTTCTGCCACTTGGTCAGAGGCGACGCGCTGAATTGCCAGCGTGATAATTTCGCGGGCTTTGCGGTCGGCTTCCGATTTGGCTTCGGCTTCCACTTCGCGCAGCACGCGCGCCATATCCTGCCGGGCATCCAACTCGACGGCTTTCAGCAGTTCGGCTTTTGCCTCTTCCCGCGTCATCCCCGAAACCCGTTCCAACTCTTGCACGCGCTGTTTTTCCAAATCTTTCAGTTCGTTCATCCGGCGGTCGAGAGCGCTTTGGCGTTTGTTGATGGTCTTTTCGCGCTTTTCGATATTTTCCATGCGCCGGTCGAGCGATTCCTGCCGTTTTTGCAGGCGTTCTTCCTGCTGGGTAATGCGCTGCTGCCGTCGGCGAATTTCTCTTTCGGCTTCATCCTGCAATCGAAGCCGTTCTTCTTTTGCCTGAACTTCAATTTCTTTGCGGGTGGCTTCAGCCTTTTCGATGATTTCTTTGGCGGTTGCTTCAACGGATTTTATTTTTGAATCAACCAGATATTGCCGGAGAAAATATCCGACAACCGCACCGATTACAAGACTGGCAACCCCGGTTATCAATATGGGGAATACGTTGCCCATCATACTAAAAATCCTTCCTTTTCCGTTTTCAGTCGTTCTCTATCTCATTTAAATGTGCATTAACTTTGGCTACCGTGTCGGAAATCACATCGTATGAAAACCCGCGGCGAGCCAAAAACGCCGAGATTTTCCGGTGGCGGACAGAATCGTCCAGTGATTTCCAACGATACAACGCTTTTTGAGCCGCATGCCATGCCAATTCACTTTCATCAATTTCAGATGTGGCGTGCTCGATGGCGGCATCGGAAAGCCCTTTTTGCCGAAGTTCGTGCCGCAGCGCGCGTTTGCCCTTCGGCTTGCTGCGGGTTCGATTTTCGACCCACTGCCGGGCGAAATCGGCATCATCCAAATACTTTTGCTGCCGCAACCGGTCTATCACCGCGGCGATGGTTTGTTCATCCGCCCCCTTTTTTTGCAGATAGCGGTTTATTTCTTGCTCACTTCGCGCCCGAAACGAGAGGAAATGCAGCGATTTTTGATATGCCTGCTCGATGGCGTCATCATTTTTTAAAATTGCGATGGCTTCATCCGAAAGATGCTGCCCTTTTTTTAAACCCAGCGCGGCGTTCAAACTGATGCCAAAAGCAAATTCGTGGTCAATAAAAACGTTTACCCGCTCTTTGTTTTTCTTTTGAATGACCAGCGCTGTGATTGTACCTGCCAAAATAAACCCTGAACTAAATGAAACTTCTTAAAGTGTGCCGGAATGACAAGGAACTATCGGTAATTTTTATGATGTCATTCCCGCGAAAGCGGGAATCCACGATGTTTCGCTATGGATTCCGGATATTTCCCTGCGGGAAATTCCGGAATGACATTTAAAATTTGTGAAAATTTGTGGCTGAAATTCAGTCACACAAAAAGTTTCAACAAGTTCCCCATGAAAAAAGCCGTGACGGGAACGCCACAGCTCAGAACATCCAATGGGGAACGATTTTAACTAAACATAATACCCGTCGGCGGGTATGCCGACCATAGAAGTTTCAATCAAACAGTGTTTAGTTTTTATTCCATATTTCATCGGGCAAAAAGTCCCGAATTGTCCCGCGAAAAATGCCTGTGCTGAGGCAGTGCCGAATCTATCCGGCAGATTCCGGCTCTGTAGTTTTTGGCTGAAGTTGATAAACCTCTCTGATTTTGTTTTCTATTTCTTGCAGCAGTGTCGGGTTTTCAATTAGATAGTTTTTGGCGTTTTCTCGACCTTGAGCCAGCCGGAGTTCGCCATAGTTGTAAAAAGACCCGCGTTTATCAACAATGCCTGCCTCAACAGCCAAATCCAGCACATCACCGGCGATGGAGATACCTTCATTATACATAATGTCGAACTCCGCCACTTTGAACGGCGGGGCGACTTTATTCTTTTTGACGGTAACTTTGGTGCGATTGCCGATAACTTCTGCGCCCTGTTTGATGGATTGAATGCGCCGAATGTCCAACCGCACCGAAGCGTAGAATCGCAGTGCCATACCGCCGGTGGTGGTTTCGGGATTGCCGAACACCACCCCGATTTTTTGGCGGAGTTGGTTGGTGAAAATTAAAATGGCGTTACTCTGTTTTACCGCACCGTTCAATTTTCGCAGGGCTTGGCTCATCAACCGAGCTTGCAAGCCCATATGGCTATCGCCCATATCGCCTTCAATTTCCGCGCGCGGCACCAACGCCGCCACAGAATCAACCACTACCACATCGATGGCTTGCGAGCGCACCAATGCTTCGGTGATTTCCAGTGCTTGTTCGCCGGTATCCGGCTGAGAGACATACAATTCTTCGATATTCACGCCGCATTTTTTGGCATACGCCGGGTCGAGCGCGTGTTCCACATCCACAAAAGCGGCAACGCCACCCAATTTTTGTGCTTCGGCGATAACATGCTGGCACAGGGTGGTTTTACCGGAACTTTCGGGACCGTATATTTCGATGATGCGACCTTTTGGCAATCCACCGATACCCAGCGCAATATCCAGCGACAGCGCGCCGGTGGGGATGGCTTCCACGTTCAATTTGGTGGTTTCGCCCAGTTTCATGATGGCGCCATCACCAAATCGTTTTTTGAGGGTTGCCAGTGTCGCTTCTAATGCTTTTGCTCGACCATTGTCTGCCATTAAACGGCTCCACGCAGTTAGTCTATTACAACTATTGTAGTTTACAACAGCATGGAAGAAAACGCAAGCGATTGAATGTTATGGAAAACAATCAATCGTCGGCAAACAGCGAGTCATCATCGGCGGCACTGAGTGTTTTCACCTTCAATTCTGCCGCATCGAGTTGGGTGTTGCAGTATTTTGCCAGCGTCACCCCTTCCTCATACAGCGCCAGCGATTCGGAGAGCGGCAAATCGCCCGCTTCCAGTTTTTGCAGAATTTCGCCCAACTTGGCGAATGCTTCTTCAAATGACATCGTTTTTTCGGTCATAATAACCTCTGGGTGGGGTATGGTTCATTGACACCGAAATCACCTTTACAGGTTTTACGTTTGCCAACAATTTTTGTGAAACGTGATGCGTGATGCGTGAAACGGATAGGGATAGGGATTCGCTGACTCGTTGAATCGCTGACTCGCTGAATCGTATTGCGTATTGCATCGTGATGCGTGAATTGTTCATCCCCTTGCTTCTTGCTTCCTGCTTCTTGCTTTCGTGAAACGTGAAACCTGCCACCTTGCTACCCTGCTACCCTGCTACCTTCGCGGACTTCCGCCGCAAATGCCCCGTCCGATACCAGCACGGAAATCACATCGCCGGTGGAAACATCGTTCACGCCGGAAACAACCGTTTCCCCCTTTTGGACGATGGCATATCCCCGCGCCAGCGTGGCTTTTGGATTCAGTGTTTCCAGTTGTGCCAACTGCCCGGAAAGTTGCTCGCGGCGCAGGGTGATGATGTGTTTCAGCGCCCGATTCATGGCGGCGAGCATATCGTCAATCTGCTGGCGGCGCGAGTCAATCTGCATTTGCGGCGACAACCGCGCCAGTTGCTGCATCAATTGCTGCACGGCGGCGCGCCGTTCGGCGATGTGCTGGCGGATGGTGTTTTCCATTTGAAAGGCATATCCTGCCACATAACTTTTTAACTCTTCCCGGTCGGGGGTTGCTACCTCTGTGGCGGCAGATGGCGTGGGCGCGCGCCGGTCGGCGACAAAATCCACGATGGTGAAATCCGTTTCGTGTCCCACACCCGTGACCACCGGAATCGGGCTGGCATACACCGCCCGCGCCACCGATTCATCATTGAACGCCCACAGGTCTTCAATTGAACCGCCCCCGCGCGCCACGATGATGACATCCGGCGGCGGCGATTGCGCCCACAGCCGTTTCAGCGCGGCGACAATCTGCGGCGG
>JALVZI010000533.1:0-3713 GCA_027022125.1 Anaerolineae bacterium
AACCTCATCCAAATCTTCTGAAATGAGTAAAACACCGGCTTTGGCTTTTTTGGCTTCTACCAGTTTGTTTCGCACAAATTCAATCGCGCCGACATCCAACCCTTGTGTGGGCAGGTTGGCGATGATAAGACGCGGTTTGCGAGCCAGTACACGCCCCAAAATAACCTTTTGCAAATTACCTCCCGATAGGGCTTTGGCTTTTACATCAGGTCCGGGGGTTGCCACGCTAAATTCTTCGATGATATTTTCGGTGAGTTGACGCATTTTTTTGAAATCAATAATTCCGTACCGGGAGAAAGCGTCATCAAAATAGAAATTCATCGCCGTATTTTCTACCAGCGAATAATCGCCAATAGAGCCGACGGTGATGCGTTCGGCGGGGATGTAACCGATACCCGCCTGCCATCGTTTCAGTGCGGGTGCGGTGGTAATGTCGTTGCCGTCCAATATAATTTTGCCGCCGGTTGCTTTTCGTAACCCGGCTAGCACTTCTGCCAATTCTTGCTGCCCGTTACCGGAAACACCGGCTATACCGAAGATTTCACCTTCGTGCACGGTAAACGAGATATTCTGTAATGCCGGCGTATCTTTGTCGTTATAGGCTGAAAGGTTTTCAACCTGAATGATGGGGTCGCCCCGTTCAACCTCTACTTGTTTTGTGCGGAAGATAATTTCTCTGCCCACCATTTCTCTGGTCAGAAGTTTTTCTGTGGCGTTGCGGGTTTCCAGCCGCGCGGTTACTTTTCCGTGCCGCAATACGGTTACCCGATGGCTAATTTCCAGCACGATGGGCAATTTGTGGGTAATAAACGGCACAATAGCCATATCGTTTGTGGTCATTGATTGGATAGATGCCAATAGATTTTCAACTTCCGGCGGCGCCAAAGCGGATGTGGGCTCGTCCAAAATGAGAATTTTTGCACCGCGATAGAGCGCCTTCAAAATTTCTACAACCTGTTTTTCGCCTTCTGATAGTTGCCAAACTTTTGCGCCCACATCAATGCGAAAGCCGTATCGTTCGCATAGTTCTTCTATTTCTCGGGCGGTACGTTTGGTGTTCAGTAATTTTCCGGCATTGGGATGACCGAGGATGATATTTTCCAATACGGTATGTGCCTGCACCAACTTTCGGTGCTGGTGAACCATACCGATGCCCAAATTGATGGCATCCAATGGCGATTTAAAATGGACGCGCTGCCCGTAAATGTAGATTTCCCCTTCATCGGGCTGCACCAAACCGAACAGGATTTTCATCAGCGTGGTTTTTCCGGCGCCGTTTTCGCCCAAAATGGCGTGAATTTCTCCCGCACGCATTTCAAAATCGACATGGTCGTTGGCAACAACACCCGGGTATCGTTTGGTGATTCCCCGGGCTTCCAATACCATCTCACCGGGTTTAGGCATTGAAGATAAAAGTGTTTGCATGGTTAATTTTCCATAACTGGTGTTTGTTTTCCCCGTAAAAATGAGGCTCCCACAATTGGAGGCATAATCCCTGGTGGGAGCCTCAAATCTCGGGGGGAAAGTGTTGCTCGGTAATGCACGGCAGTAAATGCCGGGCGATGGTTTATTCTAACACATCCATCCCTTGCAGGTCGAAGTTGAATTTGGAGAGCAACCATTCAGCAGACGGTTCTTCGCCCGCCGGTTTGACGGTTGTTCCCTCTGCGGGCACGGGCAAACCTTCCAAATCCAGCCCGGTGCCGTTGCTGACAAATGCATGTTCGGTGAACGGGTCCCATTCGCCTTTCATCATCTGTTCGCGGCGTTGTTTTACCAGATTGATGATTTCGTCGGGGATGTCGGGCAGTGCTTTGGGGCTGATGGCGTCTACGCCGATTTTGCCGTCGTTCATAATGTCCACGGTGGCTTCTTCGGTGCCGTCAGCCAGCGTCATAGATGAATCCATACCGGGGTACATGATGGTTTCGGGAGTTTTGTTGCCAGCCATATATTCTTGGACGATCTTGTTGTATGCCACTTCCCAGCGGGTATCAAACGATACGGCGACGGTGTCGGTGCTTGACCAGCCATATTCGCCCACGATGTCCATATCTTTACCGATGAACCAGATACCTTTTTCTTGTGCCACGTCCAGCGGCGAGCCGGAGTCGGTTTGCTGGGTGAGAATGTCTACATTGTATTGGTCAACCAGTGTCGAGGCGATGTCGCGTTCTTCTTGCGGCAGGTACCAGTCACCGGCGTATTTTACGTGAACGGTGATGTCTTTGTTCAGCACTTTGGCTGCGTCTTGCACACCCAGATAAAAGCCCGCTTCGCGCCGAATAACCTGCACGGAGGGGAATGCCGACACGATACCGATGTGTCCGGTTTTGGTCAATGCCCCGGCAATCAACCCTTCCAGATACAGGGCTTGATATTGTCGCGGGAACATACGGATGAAGTTGGGTTTTGTGCTCAAATCGCTGGCGATGATGGAGACAAAGTACACATCGGGGTATTTATCGGCGATGTCTTTCAGCGGCAAGCCCATAAATTCGGCGTTACCCACCACGATATTTGCGCCGTTGGCAATCATTTCTTCGGCGTAGGGAACCGCCAAATCGGGACCGACTTCTTCGCGGGCGACGTAGTCAACGTTGGGGTATTTGGCGGCGATGCGTTTTCCGGCGCGGTCGTGTGCCCCAGACCATGTTGTCCCTTTGATGATGCTGAAATGTTCAATTGCCAGCGTGATTTTTTCCGCTTCGGCTTTTGTCGGCTGTGCAGCCGGAGGCTCGGTGGGTTGTGCAGCCGGTGGTTCGGTGGCTTTTGCCGCCGGCGCAGAACTTTGGCAGGCGGTTGCCAAAAGCCCCAATCCCATCAGAAGGAACACTAACAATAGATAAACTTTCTTGTTCATTTTCTTCTCCTTTTTGAAGTGATACATAAAAGGGAACAGCACGGTTGCTACTCCCGAAACACATTTTGCCTCCTAGTCAAATTGTGTGTAATTTACGAAATTTGTCAACCCATTAGCCAACCCTCCTTTTACTACCGAACAAATAGCCCAATGCGAAACTAACCAACACGGCGGCTATCAGTTCCCACACCCGTTTATTTTCCGGCGACAGAACATCAGCCAGCATATCTTTTGCCACACCCAGCGCGAATTCCATTTCGGATGGCGGGGTGAATGCCGGTGGTTGTTCCGCTGCCGCTTGCGGGGTGGGGGGCGGGGGAGCGTGTTTGGCTTTCAACGCCATGTTCAGCGTTTCCAGCCCCTGCCGCACCATACTTTTGCTCACCGAATCAATCAATCGCTGTCCGACGCCGGCAATTCTGCCGCCAACCTGAACGTCGCCGGTGTATTGCATCAGCGTTTTGCCACCGTCTTGTGCCGTCAATTTGATTGAACCGGTGCCTTTCACAAAACCGGGTGCGCCGCGACCGTCCACCTGCATGGTGTAACTTTCGGGCGGCACTTCATCGGAGATGGTCAATTTTCCGGCAAACACGCCGGAGACGGGACCCACTCGCACGTGCATTTTGCCGGTGTATTCATTTTCGCCGGTTTTTTCCAGACTCTGCGTGCCCGGCAGTGCTTTCGCCAGTGCATCGGGGTCGCGCAGCAGTTCCCAGACTTCGTTTTGGTTTCCGTCAAATATAAATTCGCCGGAGAGTTTCATAATAGATTCCTTGCCTCACGCAGTTTGAGATTCGACAAGTGTTCGATATTGTGTTACAGCGGATTTGCCCCCTCCCCCTAACCC
>JALVZI010000533.1:3723-6860 GCA_027022125.1 Anaerolineae bacterium
CGAATATAAATTCGCCGGAGAGTTTCATAGTTTGTTCCTTTCAGCCGTTAGCCGTCAGTTATCAGCGGTCAGTTTTTTGTTCAAAGTTCAAAGTTCAAGGTTTCAAGTTTCATGTCCAAAGTCACGTTTCACGCATCACGCAGTACAAATGACCAATGACAAATGACAAATCACCAATCTCTAATCTCTAATCTCTGCTCCGCGCCGCCTGCACCAGCGAGAATAGTTTGCTGGGGCTCAACGGCATTTCCAAAATTTCCAGCCCGTCAATGTTCAGCGCGTTTTCCAGCGCCTGCGCAAACAGCGACGGGATGGGGATTGCTCCCGCTTCGCCGACCCCTTTACTGCCCATCGGGTTCAGCGGCGATTTGGTTTCCTGATGCGCAATCTCGAATTCGTGCGGCATGTCGGTGGAGCGCGGAATCAGATAATCCATAAACGATGCGTTGAGCAACTGCCCGTTTTCATCGTAAATGATTTGCTCGTAATATGAATTGCCGACCCCCAGCGAAACTCCGCCGTGAATCTGCCCTTCAACCACCATCGGGTTGATGACCGTGCCGCAATCGTGCGCGATGACGAATTTCGGAATGTCAATCATCATCGTGTCGGGGTCAACTTCCACAATCATGGCGACCACCCCGCTGGCAGTTGTGCCGTATTTGGGTCCGAAATACTCGCTGGCTTCCAACCCCGGTTCCGTGCCCGGTTCCACCGCGCCGCGCAACGGGTTGGCGAGCATTGCCAGTTTGCCCAGTGTGAGCGATTTTTCAGGCATGTCCGCCACGCGCACGACGCCGTTTTCCAGTTCGAGTTCCTCTTCCGGCGCTTCCAGCACCTCGCTGGCTTTTGCCAAAATTTTGGCGCGCACGCGCTGTGCCGCCGCGTTGATGGCATTGCCCGCCACCACCGCGCCCCGGCTGGCAAACGTGCCCGTTCCCCAGTGAAATTGCGCCGTGTCGCCGGTGGTCACTTCCACATCGCGCACATCCACCCCCAGCGCTTCGGCGGCAATTTGGGCGAAAGAGGTAAAATGGCTCTGCCCCTGCGTGCCGACCCCCGTCACCAAATTGACCTTCCCGCTCGATTCCACCGTGATGCGCGCGCCTTCATACGGTCCCACGCCGGTGCTTTCCACAAACGTTACCAGCCCAATGCCGACATGCCGCCCTTCGGCGCGCAATTTGGGTTGTTCTTCGGTGACGAATTGGTCATAGCCAATCATCTTTTTCGCTTTTTCCAGCAGCGGCTGGAAATTGCCGCTATCGTAAATCGTCTCGATGAAATCCTGCCCGATAATCTGCTGGTTGACGGGGAAAGCATCGGCGGGAATCAGGTTTCGGCGGCGGATTTCCACCGGGTCTAGCCCCAACTCTTTCGCCGCCAAATCCATCATCCGCTCGACGACGAAAATGCCCTGCGGTCTGCCCGCGCCGCGCACCGGCGTGACAATCATTTTATTGGTGAACACCACTTTAAATTCCGTGTACAGGTTCGGTACATCATACGTCCCCATCGAGTGCGTTTGGGTGTTCAGCGGCACGGTCAGCCCGTATGGATTGTACGCGCCCGTGTCGTGCAGAAAAACATCTTTCAGCCCCAAAATTTTGCCGTCTTTGGTGAAGGCGGCTTCCACATCGTGGATTTGCCCGCGTTCCTGCGTGGTTCCCATAAAATTCTCGCGGCGGTCTTCAATCCATTTGATGGGGCGGTTCAGTTTCATCGATGCCCATGGCAGCAGCACTTCTTCCGGCTGCCAGAGCATAATTTTGGGTCCAAACCCCCCGCCGACAAACGGGGCAATCACCCGCACCTGATGTTCCGACAGTCCCAGTGTGGCGGCAATGCCGTTGCGGATGGGGATGGGGGCTTGGGTGGTGTTCCACATGGTCATTTGCTGGCTTTTCGCGTCCCAGTTGACCACAATCCCGCGATTTTCCATCGCAGCGGCAGCGCCGCGGTCGATGATGATGCGCCGTTTGATGACCAAATCGGCGTTGGCGGCGGCTTCGGCGTAATTGCCTTTTTCCTGCTGCACGTGCGATGCCAGATTCGTGCCCAATTCTTCGTATAACAGCGCGGAGTCGGGTTCCAGCGCTTTTTCCAAATCCGTCACCGCGTCGAGCGGCTCGTATTCCACCCAAATTTGCTCGGCGGCATCCTCGGCGATGTACCGGCTTTCGGCGATGACCACCGCCACCGGGTCGCCGATGTGGCGCACTTTGTCTTTCGCCATGGGGATTTGCGGGCGGGCATTGAACACAATATCTTCCAGCGTGGGTGGTGGTTGCACAATCATCGGGCTGGGATGCCAAAAGTCACCCATATCTGCGGCGGTGTACACGGCAACCACGCCGGGCATCGCTTTGGCGGCGGAGGTGTCGATACTGATGATGCGGGCGTGGGCATAATCGCTGCGCAAAAATGTAGCGTGGAGCATCCCCGGCAAATCCACATCATCCACAAACAGCGCTTGCCCGGTGAGCAGGCGCGGGTCTTCATTTCGTTTTACGGGTTGACCGATATATTTTCCCATAATGTCTCCTCCGGGTTAGCCTTTCCGCATTTTTTCGGCGGCAAGTTCCACCGCGTCCACGATATTTTCGTATCCGGTGCAGCGACAGAGATTGCCGGAAACGGCTTCTCGAATTTCTTCCCGGTCGGGGTTGGGGTGTTCCGCCAAAAACGGCGTGAGCGACATCAAAAATCCGGGCGTGCAGAAGCCGCATTGCAGGGCGTGTTTTTCGCGGAAAGCCTCTTGCAGTGGGTGCAGATTGTCCGGCGTGCCCAACCCTTCCACGGTCATAATTTCGTGCCCGTCTGCCTGCGCGGCGAAAAGCAGGCACGAGCGCACCGCTTCGCCATCAAACACGATGGTACACGAGCCGCACACGCCATGTTCACAGCCGACGTGCGTGCCGGTCAGTCCCAGTTCGTGACGCAGAAAATCGATCAGCAGCATACGGGGTTCCACACTGCGGCGATATTCGGTGCCGTTGACGGTGACGGTAATTTCAACTTTGTTTTCCATGATGCTCTCCTCTATTTCGCCGATGCGCGTTCTGCGGCTTGGGTCAGTGCGCGCTGTGCCAACACATTTGCCAAATGCCGACGGTATGCTGCGGTGGCGTGAATAT
>JALVZI010000534.1 GCA_027022125.1 Anaerolineae bacterium
AAGGGTGAAAATCGGCAGGGAAAAACGCCCTTCGATACGCGGTTCACACAGTGAACCGCTACTCAGGATGCGTTTTTCCCGCTGAAAACAAAACGTCAACACGCCCTAGTTCAATAGAAAATTACAAAAAATTTGACAATGATAGTATAATTTAGCTATCTGATTTTTCGGAAGGGAGAAAGTAAATGGCAAAACCCAAAAAGAAAGGATACGGCGGGAAACAATCTTCCCGACAATCCACCAAATCGTCATCCAATTGGATGCTGTTGGGCGGCATTGCCGTGGCGATTGTCGCCATTATCGCGGTGGGGGCGATGATGCTCAACCAGCCACGGCAAGCGGCGGCAGGCGAAAGTGCATCGGCGGCAGGGGAACCCACTGCCACCCCCGCCGACCGCACCGAACGCTATATCGGACCGGAATCTAACCCGGAGGAAGTGAATGAGGCGCTGGCGGGCAAGTTGGGGCTTCCCGCAGTGGTCTTTTTTCACGCCGATTGGTGACCGGTGTGCCAGCAGGCTACGCCCGATGTCGTGAACCTCGGCGAAAAATATGACGGAAAAATCAAGTTTATGCGCATCAATGTTGACCACGACCGCGCTATTGCCCAGAAATTCGGCGTGCGCGCCACCCCGACTTTTGTGGTGCTGGATGTAGATGGGTCGGTGCTGGCAACCGTGCCCGGTTGGCCCGGATACGACCAGTTCGACAAAGCGTTTTCGATGATGTTGGGGAACGGATAACCTTTAAGCGCGGCATGGTTCATTGATGCCGAAATCGCTTTGACAAATGTTGCACTTTTGCCAACCACTTTTGTGATGCGTGAAGCGTGATGCGTGAAACCCTGCTGCCCTTGAAGTATATCCCTTGCTCCTTGCTTCGTGCTTCCTACGCTACACCGGCAGCAGACGGCTATTTGTCAAGATAATCGTCAGCCAAATGAACCATGCCCCTTTTAAACGCCAAACGGCGCGAGTGGCAAATGCCGTCCGCGCCGTTTTTTCTATTCGCCCGTCAAACGGTTTTCCAGCACCTGCTCCGGCGAGAAGCCGTCCAGTTGCAGATACCACACCGCGGCATCGATGAGCGCCTGCTGCGGAATCAGCCCAATCAGTTCGGTGGATTCGATACCCACGCCGTACCGGGCGGCTTCGCGGCGAATCATCTCCACCACGCGGAAAATCGGCGTGCCGGTGAAATCGGTCAGGTTCATACTGACCTGCGCTTTGCCGTCCACTTCCAGCCCCATCGCTTTCACATATCGCAATCCGCCGCCGGAATGGCGCACCGCCTTGCCGATTTTTTTGGCGATTGCCACATTATCGGTGTTCAGATACACGTTAAAGGCGATGAGAAACTGCCGCGCGCCGATGGCGGTTGCGCCCGCCGTGCCCATTTTCGCGGGACCGAAATCGGGGGTGCGGGCGGGGTCGGTGGCGATGGTATCGCGGATGCCCTCATATTGCCCGCGCCGCACATTCGCCAGATTTTCGCGTTCGGGGCGGGTGGCGGCTTTTTCATACAGATACACCGGAATACCGAGTTCATCACCCACGCGCTGACCGAGTTTTTTGGCAATTTCCACACAGTCATCCATCGAAACGCCGCGAATGGGGATGAACGGGCAAACATCGGTCGCGCCCATACGCGGATGTCCGCCGCGGTGTTGGGTCATGTCAATCAGTTCGGAGGCTTTGGCGATTCCGGCGAATGCCGCATCGCCCACCGTTTCCGGCGGCGCAACAAACGTAACCACACTGCGGTTGTGGTCGGCATCCGATGAAAAATCGAGCACTTTCACGCCATCCACCGCAGCGATGGCGTCTACAATTTGCTGCACAACTTCCGGGCGGCGTCCTTCACTGAAATTTGGCACACATTCCACAATTTTCTGCATCATTTTTCCTCCGAAAAATAATTTGTGACGAATGGCGCGGCTGCCATGGCGACCAACTGCTCATAAGCCGCTTGCCGGCTGGACAGCCCGGCAGTTAAAATGCCGATTGCGCCCTGTTTTTGTTTGGTATTGTGTTCATTTGAAAGTGAATCCATTGCCGGACCCAACTCGCCGCCCCGGCGCAGTATGTCGGCGACGACGGGCGGCAGTTGCATGTTCAATCCCCCGCCGAAACCAATTTTGCCGTGCCGGTCAACGATGGCGCACCAGGCGCAGGTCATCAGCCCGACGGGCGTTTCTTTCACCCCGCCTTCCAGCCCCACGCCGAAATCGGCGGCGGTGGCGGCGAGTACCGCCCGCGCGCGGTTTTCCGCGCCGGTGATGGTTTCATCATCGCCCCACGGCTGGTCGGAAACGCCGCTGGGCACGGCGTGCGCCACAAATTCGGCGCGGGGGAATTTCTGCCGCAAAATGGCTTTCGCCGCGGCAACTTTTACGGGATTTTCTGAACCGATGGCAATTTTCATGGTTTCCTCTCGATGCGGTGCGGCAATAACCGCTCGGTGGCGCGGGCGACGGCGACCACCTCCGGTTGCAGCACATTCACGATGGGATGGGTGACACCGGCGGCGATTGCCAGCGCCAGAAACGCAGCGTTCAGTGCGGCTCGATTTGGCAGGCTGAACGAGATGTTACTGCCGCCGATGGTGACGTTCACCCCCAGTGATTCGCGCAGGCGGCGGATGGTTTCTAGCGTGACGGGCACGCCGTCGGGATGGGTTTTCAGCGCCAGCACCAGCGGGTCGATGATGACATTTTCGGCAGGAATGCCGATTTGCACCGCCCGGTCGAGAATCGTTTCTGCCAGCGCGAGCCGCGATTCGACGGTGGGGGGAATGCCGCTATCGTTCAGGCACAGTCCCACCACGCCCGCGCCGAAATTTTTTGCCAGCGGCAGAATCTTTTCCAGTGCGCGCGGGTCGGCGGTGGTAGAGTTGATGACTGCCGTGCCGCGTGTCACCCGCAGGGCGGCTTCGATGGCGGCGGGGTTTTGCGAATCGAGACACACTGGCACGCCGGTGGCGTTCTGCGCAGTACGAACCATCTGCGGCAGCAGCGTGGTTTCATCGGCAATTTTGCCGCCCGCATGTACATCGAGCATATCCGCACCGGCGGCAATCTGTGCGCGGGCAAGGTTTTCCACCGCCGAAAAATCGCCGCGCCGTAACGCCTGCCGCAGCGCGGGGCGTCCGGCGGTGTTTATCGCTTCACCGATGAGGGAAAGGGGGTTCTGGTTTCGGGTTTCGGGTTCAAAGTTCAATGTTCAAAGTTAGCCGTCAGCGGTCAGTGGTCAGTCCCAAGTTTCAGGTTTCAAGTCCAAAGTCATCACGCATCACGTTTCACGCATCACGTTTCGTCATTCACTATTCGCTATTCGCTATTCATTATTCACTATTCACCTCGGTTGTCAAACTGCGATATTCGCCCCATTATTGCCGTTATGCTAAAATGCACAATCATGAAAACAATGCTTTCTTCGCCGCTGATGCCCGCCGTGCTGTTCGCTGTGGGCGCAATCGGTATCGGTGTGGGCGATTGGATTTCCGGCAAAAAACAATTTTCGCCGCGATACAGCAAATCGAATTGGGGATTGGCGATTGTGGCGCTGGTGTTTCTGCTGCTGGCGGTGCGAATCGCGCTGCGGTTGACGGACAGTTACGCCGCCCCGCCGACGGTGGTTGCGCCGTGGGGAACCGGCGACGGGCTGACGGTTCGGCTGGATGGCGTGAGCACGCCGTTTCTGTTTGTGCCGGTGCTGCTGCTGATGGCGACATTTTTCGGAAAACAGGTATCGCGGCACGGGGTACTGCTGGTGCTGGCGGCGGGCGCGGCGGCGGTTTTTGTCGCCGCCAACGGTATCGCGTTCAGTTATGCGCTGCTGCTGTTCGATTTGCTCGGTGCGGTTTTCTGGTTCGGGCGGGGATGGCGCGGGGTGGCGCTGGCGCGGCTTTTTCTGTCGGTTTTCACGGTGAGCGCGCTGATGTTCGCCGCGCTTTTTCCGGGAAACACACTCGGTGCGGATGTGTTCGCTATGGCGCTGTGGCTGCGCATGTCCCTTTTTCCGTTTGTGGAAATCAATGCCTGGTCGAAAACCACTTTCACCGATGCCGTGCCGATGGTTTGGACGGCGCTCAGCACGGTGACGGGGGTGTATGCCGCCGCCCGATTTTTGCAGCAACCCGTGCCGATGCCGGTGGGAGTGCTGGTCGGGGTGACGGTGCTGTTCAATGCCGCGCTGGCGTGGGTCAGCGACAGCAAACGCGAGCACGCCCGCATCAAACTGCTGCGCATGTCCATCACCCAACCTGGATTGATTTTGCTGGTTGCGCCGGTTTCGGCGGGTGTGGCGATTGCGCTGGGGCTGGGGTACACGCTGGCGCTGGGCGCACTGTGGCTGATGCCCAATGTCGGCGAGCCGGATTTGCGCGAGCGACACTGGCTGTGGGTGTACGCCGTCCCCATTTTAGCCACACTGACCATCGTCGGGTTTCCGTTCACCTTCGGCTGGATATCGCATTTGCGGCTTTTCACCGAGTTGCTGCAACAGCACCGAACCGGCATTCTGGCGCTGGTAGTGCTGGCAGAGGGACTCGGTTTTTCGGTGCTGGTGCCATACTGGCGCGATTTACTCGCGGGCAACAGCAAACACGAAACCGCCCTGTGGACAGCACTGATGGTCACCATTCCGTTTTTGTTGCCCGGCGCGGCGGGAATCACGTTCAATGTTATCACCGGATTGCCGTTCAACGGCATCGACAGCCCGATGCTCGGCGCGATTATCGCCAATTTGGGGCTGGTGTGGGCGCTGGCGCTGCTGCTGGGGTTCGGGCATCATGCCATCGTGCGCCGGTTATCGCTTTCTCCGCAGATGATTGAACCGATTCTGCAACTCGATTGGCTGTGGGCGGGAGTCGCGCGCACCGTCAACCGGAGCGCGTATCACGTTTTGCGTTTCAAAGCCATTTTGGAAGGCGCACACTATCTGGGCTGGGCGTTTCTGCTGACGCTCACCGGAATTTTGGTGGCAATTTTGCAATGAACAGTAACTACTCAGAGGAGACGGGAAAAACGCCCTTCGATACGCGGTTCGCGCAGCGAACCGCTACTCAGGATGCGTTTTTCCCTGCCGATTTCATCCTGAGTAGCCCGCAGGGCGTATCGAAGGGTGAAATCGGCGAAATACCACTGCACGGTGAGCAGTTGCAATGAACATTCCATCACTGACCGACATTTTTTCAATCGCAGAGCAAATCCCGCTGGCATATTCGCTGCTGGCATTTTTTCTGACGGGAACGGTTCTGCTTTTACTGCGCGATTGGCGTTTTTCGATATTGGCGCTGGAAGTGCAGTATTTGGCGCTGGGGGCGCAGTTGGCACATTTGGTGCGCCCCGAAATCGCGTTCGCCAAAATTTTGGTCGGCATTTTTGTGGGGTTGATGCTCTATCTTTCGGCGCGGCAGGCGGGCTGGCGGCGAGAATTGACGCTCGCGGCGGGGGGCGGTCGCGCGCTGGGAAACCGGTCGCTCGGCGGCGGAAATTTTCTGCCCGCCGGACGGTTTTTCCGGCTGATATTCGCCCTGTTTTTGATGGTGATTGCCGTTTCGCTGGCGCAAACCTACCTCATCGATGCCCTGCCGCCCGCCGTTTCGACGGCGGTTTACTGGCTGACGCTGGTCGGTATCGGACTGCTCATCCTGTCTGAAAACCCGATGAAGGTGGGGCAGGGCTTGCTGACGCTGCTGGTGGGGTTCGAACTGTGGTACACCACACTGGAAGGCAGTTTGCTGATTGTGGGATTGTGGGGCGCGGTGAATTTACTGCTGGCGCTGGCGATTGGCTATTTGGGGATTGCGCGCGGGGTAGATTTGGAGGAAGATTTTTGAGTGAGCATTTTTTGCCGCTGCTGATATTTGTTGCGCCGGGCGTGCTGGCAGCGCTGGTCTACCCGCTGCGACGCTGGAAAATCGGCGCATGGGTGGCGGTTGCCGCTGCTGTGCTGATGGCGATTGCGTCCGTGTATTTGCTGCCGGAGCGCGGTTTCGTTTTGCTGGGGCGGCAATTTATCGCCGACTCGTTTTTGGCGCAGGTGTGGGGCGGTTTGTGGCTGGCGCTGGCGGTTTTGTTCGCCCTGTCAGCGGAATTTTCGCAGGGATGGACGTTTTTTCCCGCCGGAATACTGATGGTGGGGCTGTCGGGCTGGGCGATGGTGAGTCCGCATTTGGGGATTGCCGCGCTGTTTGTGGAAATCACCGCGTTGGTGTCGGTGTTTGCTATTCAGGGTGGGCGAATCGGCTCGGTGCGGGCGGCACAGCGTTTTTTGGTGATGATGACTCTGGCGACACCGCTATTTTTGCTGGCGGCGTGGCACATTGACGCCGCGCCGAACGGAAAATTCGCGCCGCAGATTGCCCTGCTCGCCGCCGGTGGGTTCGCACTGTGGCTGGGAATCGCTCCGCTGCACGGCTGGATTACCGCTGTGGCGCGCGAATCGCTGCCGGGGGTGGCGGTGCTGGTCATTTTGATTTTCTCCACTGTGGCACTGGTATGGTTGCTGCGGTTGAATGTGATTGCGCCATGGCTGGGCGATGTGCCATTTGCCCCGACCGTGCTGCTGTGGGGCGGTGCGCTGAGCATTATTGTCGGCGGGGGATTTGCGGCGGCGCAAAATTCATTTTCGGGGTTGTTGGGGTACACGGTGGTTTTTCAATTGGGCGCAAGCGTGATGGCACTGGGCTTGCAGAATGAATCGGGTATCACCATCGTGCTGTTCGGTATGGTGGTGCGGCTCGCTGCGCTGCTGGTTTTGGCGGCGGCAATCGCGCTCATTCGGCAGGGACTCAAACGCGATGCTTTTGAAAAATCCGCCGGAATTGCCCGCCGGTATCCGCTGGCGGC
>JALVZI010000535.1 GCA_027022125.1 Anaerolineae bacterium
ATCCATAGCGAAACATCGTGGATTCCCGCTTTCGCGGGAATGACATCATAAAAATTACCGATGATTTTTGTAATTTTGACACACTTTTCAAAAGTTTCATTTAGTTCAATTTAAGGTTACAAATGAGCGAATGAGCGAGTTTGCGAATCTTGTTTCACGCATCACTCATCACGTTTCAACAAGTGCCAATGACCAGTGACAGAAAACGAATGACCAACCTCATATTTTTGCTGGCGCTCTCCATTTTTGCGTGGGCGCCGCTGCTGCATCCGGCGTATTTTTTTCAGGCGCACGATGCGCGGCACAGCATTTTTTATCTGGTGGAATTTGACCAAACGCTGCGCGATGGCTATCTCTGGCCCCGCTGGAGTCCCGATTTCGCGTTTGGATACGGCTATCCGCTCTTCAATCTGTATGCGCCGCTGGCAATTTACGCCGCCGAAATTGTGCATCTGCTCGGCGTGAGTATGGTTTGGTCGGTGAAAACCATCTACATTTTGAGCACCATCGGTGCGGGGGTGGGCATGTACGGTTTCACCCGCCGTTTGTTCGGCGAAAATGCCGCGCTGATTGCCGGGCTGGCATATATGTTTGCCCCGTTCCATTTTGTGGAAATTTATGTCCGCAGCGCGTATGCCGAATATGTGGCGCTGATGCTACTGCCGCTGGTGCTATGGGCATTCACCGAGTTGATTGCCCGCCCGTCGCCGCGGCGGATGGCGCTGGCGGGGGCAAGTTACGGTGTGCTGGCGCTGACCCACCACAGCACGTTTTTCACTTTTACCCCGTTTTTGCTGCTGTACATTTTCACGCTAATGATTGGCACGGCAAAAACCAATCTGCGGGCGTGGGGGCGGCAGGTGGCGTTCAATGCGGGCGCGGGGGTGCTGGGCGTGGCGCTGGCGGGCATTTACATCGTGCCGGTGCTGCTGGAACAGAAATACATCAAAATTGAACAGTGGACGAGCGGCAGTTACAATTTCGCCGAGCATTTTGTCTATTTTTCGCAATTTTTGTCGCCATTTTGGGGATACGGTTACGCCGGACCGGGACCCGTAGATTTTATGCCGTACCAAATCGGCATTGCCATTTTCGGGCTGGCGGTGGTCGGCACGGTGGCGCTGGCGGCATTCGCGCCGCAGATGCGCCATCGCGGCACGATGGTGATTTTTGTGGTGGCGACCCTCTTTTCCATCTGGCTGATGTCGCCGCTGGGCGAACCGCTGTGGCGCGCGCTGCCCGTCGCCGCGCTGGTGCAGTTTCCATGGCGATTGCTCATCATCACCATGCTGAGCGCGGCAGTGGTCATCGGCGGGGGTGTTGCCGCGCTGAAACTCGATGGCGCACCGCTGATGCTTTCGGCGGTGGTGCTGGTGCTTGCCAGTTATGGCTACGCGCAACCGCGGTACACCCCCATCCCCGATTGGGCTGACACCCCGCTGGCAGTCATCAACTGGGATTCCGGCTCGATTTCCGACCGGGTGGGTATGGTCGCCGTGACAGATGAACAGCCGACCACCAGCCCGATGGAGGCGCAATACCGCGCCGGCGAGCCGCTTTCGGTGGCAACGGTACTGTCGGGCGATGCCACGGTGGAAACCGTGCGGCACGGCGGTGCATCGGACACGGTGAAATTTCGCGGTGACGCAGCAACGGTTCAATTTTACACGTATGATTTTCCGGGCTGGCAAGTGAAAATTGACGGGAAGCCCGTGCCTCACCGCCACCAGCCGCCATTCGGATTGATAACGGTGGATGTGCCCGCCGGAGAGCATACCATCTCACTGCGGATGGGAACCACCCCCGCCCGCACCATCGGCGGGGCGCTGAGCCTGCTGGCGCTGGTGGCGATTGGATATTGGTTGATTGGTGATTGGTGATTAGTGATTCGTGATGCGTGATGCGTGATGCGTGAAACGTGAGGCGTGATGCGTGATGCATGACTTTGGACTTGAAACTTGAGACTTTGAACTGACCACTGATGGGCTAATCGCTGACCACTGATTGCTACCCTGCCACCCTGCAAC
>JALVZI010000536.1 GCA_027022125.1 Anaerolineae bacterium
CGTGTCGGTTCCTCCATTTTCAACCGGCGACGCGGACGCAGTCGGCGCGGCGTGACGTTTTCGCCAATTTCGCACCGAAAGCACCAGCGCGAACACAAAAATTACGGCAAACGCCAGCGCGCCCGCACCGGAAAAAATCATCATCCGCAACAGTTGTTGGTTATCCAGTGAGCCAATATCCATAAAACGTAACTATTTAGCGCATCAGAAAACAATCCGGCAAAAATAATCGGTTTTTCATTGAACTAAATGAAACTTTTGAAAAGTGTGTCAAAATTACAAAAATCATCGGTAATTTTTATGATGTCATTCCCGTTTGTGCCCTGCGGGTACGAAAGCGGGAATCCACGATGTTTCGCTGTGGATTCCGGATATTTCCCTGCGGGAAATTCCGGAATGACATTTAAAGTCCGTGAAATTTGTGAAAATTTGTGGCAGATTTTCTATCAAACCGAAATTGTCCATAACATAATCGAAGAAAATCCGCAAAATCGGTATCAAAAAAGATTTGTCAGTCAATCAGGATCAAGACTCAAAACGTAGGGGCGACCTTTATGGTCGCCTGAAACAGGGCAGCCACAAGGGCTGCCCCTACGATTATTCGAGACGAACACCAACGCTGATCAGTCACATTTTTATTCGGTAATCCCACTGCAACAACATGGTAGAGACGCCCAAATTGGGCGTCTCTACTGTTTCAGACAAATAGTTTGTTCAAAATACAATCACACGCTGCACAGTTACAGATGACCAGTGACCAGTGACCCAACGACAAACGACCAAAAAACCGTCTGTGCCCCTGCTACTTTGCGACCCTGCTACTTTTGAGACACAACATATTGCCACACCTGCTCGCTGATAGCCAGCAGTGCCTGCCCCACCGGCGAATCGGCTTTTTTCTCCACCACGGCATCTCCCCGATTGGTGATGATGACCATTTCGTCATCGTTGGGAACGGCATACAGCCGTTCCACTTTCAGCAAGCTTTTTATCTGCTCGATGGGGATGCCGCCCGGCATATCGGCACGGTTAACCACCACCCCGATTTTCTCCGGCGGGATGTTCAAATCCACAAGCAGGTCAATAAAAAGTTTGCTGCTTTTCACCGATGGCAATTCGGGAGAGGTGTTGAGCAGAATGTAATCGGCGGTATCAACCAGCGTCAGCGTTTGGTCGCTGAGCACGCTGCCGGTGTCAATGACCACCAACTTCGATGACGTTTTCAAATACCGAATCATCTGTGTCAGCATGGTGGGCGAAACGAGTTCCGCCAACTCCGGGTGCGCCGGGGGGAGCAATAGCGTCAACCCGCTGCGATGGGTGGTTAACACCTGCGAAACGATGTCGGCATCCAATTCTTCCATATTGGTTAAATCGCCCATCCCGCGCTCGATGTGGGTGTTCAAATGTACCACCACATCTCCAAACTGCAAATCGCCATCCACCAAAGTTACATCCCCGTGCATTTTTTGCCATGCCAGCGCCAAATTGACCGCCATACTGGATGTGCCGGTTCCGCCTTTGGGACTGTACACCAGCACCACAGGTGCATCCAGCATGGGCGCAGGTTCGCCCGGGGTGGGCACGGGCGATGTTGCGCGGCGAATGGCGGCGGCTTCTCCGGCGGCAACACTCTGGTAGATGGGTAATCCGATTTTGTACACCCGCCGAATGCAACTCACCAGTTCATCGGCGGTGAACGGTTTGGGCTGGAAATCGCGCGCTCCGGCAGCCATCGCCTGCCGCATATATTCGGGGTCAGCCTGCACGGACATAATGATAATCTGACTGAATGGGGCTTTGTCGCGCATTTCTCGGGTGGCGGTGATGCCATCCATATCGGGCATATTGATGTCCATCAGCACGATGTGCGGCTTCAATTCCGATGCCATTTCGACACCCTGCCGCCCGTCGTATGCCTGCCCGATGACTTCCATATCGTTTTCAAAATAGATGAGCCGAGTGACATTTTCAGTGGTGCCGCGATTGTCATCCACCACCAAAATGCGGATTTTCTGCTGTT
>JALVZI010000537.1:0-1627 GCA_027022125.1 Anaerolineae bacterium
TGCCGAAAACAATCCGCGCAGCGCGTCTGCTTTTTCGCGGGCGATGATGGACAGCCCTTCGATGGCGATACTTTTGGTCAGCAGCAGCGTATCGCCGATTTGCGCGTCGCCGGTGCGCACCAGCGCTGATTTTTCCACTTCGCCGAGCATCTGCCCGACGACAATCGGGCGGTCAAGCCCGAAGGTGATTTCGGTGTGCCCGCCCACCAGAGAAATGCCCAGCGCGGTGCAGGCGGCGGTTATCTGTCGGAAAATATCATCCACCAGCGCGGGGGTGGTCGTTTTTTCGGGCAGCAGCACGGTTGCCAAAAACCAGCGGGGCATCGCGCCGGTGCAGGCAATATCGTTGGCATTGATATTGACCGCATACCAGCCGATTTCGTTGGTGGCAAAAGTGATGGGGTCGGTTTTGGCAACCAGATAGCGGTCGCCCATATCCATCACGGCGGCATCTTCGCCCGTTTTGCCGCCGAGAATCACGCGCGGGTCGGTGGGGTGATAGCCGGAGAGCAGTTTTTCCAAATGTGCGATGGGGAGTTTCCCGGGCGGGTAGGTTTTCATAAGTGTTCGGCTTTCGAGCAGGTAAAGTGAAGAGGTCTTCCCGTTGGGAAAGACCTCTTCGGATGCACCGCAGCGCTTATCCGGAAACCAGAGGTGACGCTACGGTGCCGGAACTATGGTAACTACATAAATCCATTAGCATCACCTCCTATTTTAAGGATGGCGATTTGGGGGGTGAGGGAAGACCTCCATTCACCGGATATATTATTCCATAAATAATGGTGTGTGTCAAATGGATTTTTATGTCGCGCCGAGAAAATATTGTGCGGGCAGAAGCGTGCCGGGCGCAGCCAAAAACACGCGGCAGGTTTGACGGAATTTTGCGGGTGTGTATAATCACCTTCTGCAACCGACCGGTTGGTCGGTAGAAAGGGAGAAGTATCGTGTCAATTATTTTTTTGTTACATTCCATCTGGCGATGGGTTATTCTGCTGGTGGCAATTGTCGCTGTTGGCAAAGCAATTTTTGGCTGGGTGACGAACCAGCGCTGGCAAAGCGTTGATAATTTGCTGAAGATGGCATACACCACCGCATTCGATATTCAATTGCTGCTGGGACTGATTGTGTATGGCGGCGCGTTTGCCGGATTGCACACCGTGCGCTGGTACACCGGCTCGGTGATGCGGCTTTCGATGGAGCATGTGCTGGTGATGGTGGTGGCGCTGGTGTTGGTGCATCTTGGCAGCCGTGCCATCAAAAGAAATACCACCGACAGCCGGAAATTTCGGGCAGCGGCGCTATGGTTCGGGGTTTCGCTGCTGCTGATGCTGGCGGCAAATCCCACATGGTTAATGTCGGCAACGGCATAATCGGGGGCGAAGATGGGGCAAATCGATAGCAGAGACCGAATTTTGCGGCAAGCCACCCAATTGTTCATCGAGCAGGGCTATCATCGCCTTTCAATGCGGGAGTTGGCGGAAGCAGCGGGAATTTCAAAAGCGGGGATATACCATCATTTTAAAGATAAAGAAAGCCTGTTTTTGGCGGTGCTGATATTTCATTTGGATGCGCTGGAACACGTGGTGGAGCGCACCGCTGCCGCCGACGGTTCGGTGCAAGCGCGGGT
>JALVZI010000537.1:1637-2021 GCA_027022125.1 Anaerolineae bacterium
GAACAGCGCGCCATCATTCGGGTAGCACGGCAGGAAATGTCGCAGCTCAGCGAGCAGGGGCAGCAGGCGCTGCGGCAGGCGTATCACCAAAAGTTCATCGGCAAAATTACCGCCCTGCTGGCGGAAGGAATCGAGCAGGGTGAATTTCGCGCAATGGATGCACAAGTGCTAACATGGGCGCTGCTGGGATTGCTCAATCCGTATCTCTATCCGGCGCACGGCAAACGCGACACCATTGATGCGGAAATAATCTCGCAGGTATTGCAGATTTTCTTTTTCGGCGTGGTGGCGCAACGAATAGCGAATAGCGAATAGCGAATAACGAATAGTGAATGAATAGAACCCTGCAACTTTGCTACTGCATCATCCAATCTAAAAAGTAGG
>JALVZI010000538.1 GCA_027022125.1 Anaerolineae bacterium
ATTTCGCAGATGAACGTCAATCGTGCCGTCGTTGCGCGGCTCAACTTCAATCAAATCGCGGAAATTGAGCACCACATTTTGGTCGCCATACCGAATCAGAATATCGAAATATGAGTTGACCACCGAAGCCTCATATCGTCCCGAAACTTGAAACGGGGTGGGACGAATGCCGTAAACCTGATTCGCCTCTGCTTCTTTTTCGGGGTCTTTCTGCGGGTCAACAAATTCCACCGTCACCTTTCCGTGTGACGCGATGGCATACTCTTTCAGCGTGTCTTCAATTTGCGGAACCAGCGGCGCCAGCAGCGGGTGCGTTTTTTCGCTGAAATAGCCGCGAATGAGCAGCGGTTCCTGCAAATTGCTCAACAGGTCGCGGGTGGTGGGCGACAGCGTGTACGATTTGTCGCCCGTCAAATCGAGCCGGATGCCGTTGAACGGGGCAAGCCACAGGTTCAACGCCAGCAGGTTCAATGCGATGAGCGATGTCACCAGCACCGCATTTCGGCGGTACGGCAGGGTTTGCTCGCTGATGCTCCACCGTTTGCTATCCAGCGACAGCACATTCAGGCTGAGGAAAAAGCCCGCCAGCGACAGATAATAGACCAAATCGCGCAGGTCAATCACACCGCGCTCGATGCTCTCGAATCGGCTGCCGGTTGCCAGCCCGCGCAAAATATTGCCGACCGTCTCGCCGGTGAACGCGGTGAAACCGTTGGTGCCGATGATGTAAAAGAGTCCGCCCACCAGCACCGACAGAATCAGTGCCACAATTTGGTTGGCAGTGCGCGATGACACATACAGCCCGATGGCGGCATACGCGCTTGCCATCAGCAGGGCGGCGATATATCCGCCGATGACGGGTCCCCAATCGAGATTGCCCATCAGCGAAACGGTGATGGGGAAGAAAATGGTCAGGCACAGCGCCACCGCAATGAGCGCCATCACCGCCAAAAATTTGCCGATGACCAGTTGTACCGGTCGCACGGGCAGGGTCAGCAGGATTTCCTGCGTGCCAGATTGCTCTTCTTCACTCCATTGGCGCATGGTCAGCGCCGAAACCAAAAATATCAGCAGGATGGGCATCCAGCGGAACATAGGGCGCACATCGGCGATGCCCCGCGCGAAAAAGGTGTCCACCCAGAAAACAGAAAACAGAATCGCCGCCAAAAACGTGCCCAAAAAGATGAGCGCCATCGGCGAGCCGAAATAATTGCTGATTTCTTTCCGTGTGATTGCGAGTGTTTGTTTCATGGTTCGTTCCTACGTTTGGTGTTCAAGGTTCAAAGTTAGTTATCAGTTATCAGTTATCAGTGGTCAGTGGTCAGTCCCAAGTCTCATGTCCAAAGTCCAAAGTCAGGGTGGCAGGGTAGCGGTCAGTCATCAGTCATCAGTTTTCAGTAGTCAGTCATCAGTCATCAGTTTTCAGTGGTCAGCGGTCAACGGTCAGCAATCAGCGAATCCCTATCCCTATCCCTATCCGTTTCACGCATCACGTTTCACGCATCACGCATCACGCATCACGTTTCACTTTTCACTTTTCACTATTCATTGAATTAAATACCATTTCCAGCGTTTGGGTGTCGCGGCGAAGTTCGCGCACGAGCCAGTTTTTCGCTTTTGCCATTTCGAACAGCACCGGCGTCAAATCGGCAGTATCCGTGCCGAGCACACGGTACGCGGGATAGCCGTCTACCGCACCGAGCGATTCCACGCCGCGCACGCCGTCCAGCGATTGCAGGTCGGTTTCGATGCCGGGGGCGGCTTGCTGCAATACCAGAATCGCATCGGAGGTTTGCGCCAATTCCGAAAGCCGGGCATCGGCGCGGATTTCGCCGTTCATCAAAATAATGACGCGGTCGCACAGGGCTTCCACTTCCGATAAAATGTGGGTTGAGAAAAGAATGGTACTGTGCCGCGCCAATCGTTTGATGAGGCGGCGAATTTCGACGATTTGGGTGGGGTCGAGTCCCACGGTCGGTTCATCGAGAATGAGGAGTTTCGGTTGGTGCAAAATGGCTTGAGCCAATCCGACGCGCTGGCGGTAGCCTTTACTCAACTCGCCGATGGGGCGGGTGAGATGGTCGGTCAATCCGGTGGCGTAAATCGCTTCCGAAAGGCGGGCGGGTTGTTTCTCGCGGGGAATCTCGCGCAGGTCTGCCATCATTTTCAGGTACGCTTGCACCGAAAGTTCGGGGTAGAGCGGGGCGCTTTCGGGCAAATAGCCGAGTCGTGCCTGCACCTCGCGGGGGTGGGTGAGCACATCAATGCCATCCACCAGCACCGTGCCGCTTTCGGGCTGCAAATAGCCGGTGAGGGTTTTGATGGTGGTGGTTTTCCCGGCGCCATTCGGACCGAGCAAGCCAACGATTTCGCCATCGTCAATGTGGAAACTGACATCTTTCAGGGCTTGAATTGCCCCGTAAGATTTGCTCAAATGCTGAACGTCAATCATAGGCTCCTCCATTTTGCCTGTGCTATTATGTTTTCCATCCTAAATTTTCTGACCGGAACATTAAATTAGGTTTAAATAAACATTAGAATTGTGTTAATCTTTTCAAAAAAGTTTTTGCGTTTAAGACTATCATCGACTATAATAGTGGCACGCTTGGTGGTTGTAACCAAAAAAGTAATTGCAAAGGTGTAATTACAAATCACCATTTTAGTTCATTCAACCCAAAAAACTTTAACAAAAAAGGAGAGGTTTATGAAAAGGGTACTGAGTGTTTTGTTGTTGGTGGTAATTCTTTTCTCCATTGCCGTGCCGATGGTCGGTGCAGAAGGAGGAACGGATTACGTAGTCCAGAAGGACGACTGGCTGAGTAAATTAGCCGACAAATTCTTGGGCGATATTTTTGCGTGGCCCGCCATTTGGGAAGCAACCAATGCCAAAGCGGAAACTGATTCCAGTTATGCTCACATTGACAACCCCAATATCATCGAAGTGGGGCAGAAACTGTACATCCCCTCGCCCGATGAAGCCGCCGCACTGCTAGCGGGACAAACCCCCGCCGCCGGTGAACTCGGCAGCCCGGAAAACCCGATTCAGGTACTCTTTGTGCCGTCGGTGGATGCGGGCGAAATTGTCAGCGGTGGTGAAGTGATGGCAGATGCGCTGAAACAAGCCACCGGTTTGACCTTTGAGGTGAGCGTGCCGACCAGTTACGCCGCCACCATCGAAGCGATGTGCGCCGCTCCCGAAAACACGATGGGCTTCATCCCCGCGTTGGGTTATGTGCTGGCGAACAATAAATGCGGTGTGGAAGTTGGCGGCGCTGCCGTGCGTTATGGCTTGTCGTGGTACACTCAGGAATATCTGGTTCAGCGCGACAGCCCCTACAAAACGCTGGCAGATTTGGCAGGCAAAAAATGGGCAGTGCCCGACCGCGGTTCAACCTCCGGGTTCCTCTATCCCAGCGCCGAGTTTAAAGCCAATGGCATCGAACCGGGCGAAATTGTAGAAGCCGGTGGACACGGCGCGGCAGTGCTGGCAGTGTACAACGGCGAAGTTGACTTTGCCACCGCGTACTTCTCCCCGCCATTGCTGCCCGACGGCAAATGGATTTATGGGCAAGACCCCGAACCGTATGACCCGATGATTGCCGCCCCCAACGATAAAGGCAAACTGTATGCCGGTGATGTCCGCATTTTGGATGCCCGCGCTTCTGTGGTGGAAGCCGCCCCCGATGTGGTCGAAAAAGTCCGCATCCTGAAAATCGGCGACAAAATTCCGAATGACACCGTCAGTTTCGGTCCCGACTTCCCGCAAGGGCTGCGCACCCGCATTCTGAACGCGCTGGTTGTTTTCGCCGGTTCAGACCAGTGTGAACAGTCCATCTGCTCCGACCAGTTCTACAACTGGACAGGCGTGGAACCCGTCGGCGACTCTTTCTATGACCCCGTTCGCAAACTGATTGACGTGCTGGGTTACACGGAAGAAGACATTTTCGGCGGTTGATACCGGAACGCAACACAACATAATCGGTAGTACGGAATAACCGTGTTGGGTGGGAAGGTATCCCCTTCCTGCCCAACTTTTTATAACCCCACCCTTTTCATCAACCCGCAGATGGGGGATGCTCTTATGCTTGAAATCAGACATTTAACCAAAGTATATGATAACACGGTGCTCGCGCTGAACGATGTGAGTTTTACTGTGCCGCAGGGACAATTTTTGGCGGTTGTCGGTTTGAGTGGTTCCGGCAAATCTACACTGCTGCGCTGCATCAACCGCCTCATCGAACCGACTTCCGGGCAGGTAATTTTGGATGGCATTGACGTGACCGCCGCCCAACCGGATGAACTGCGCCGCATTCGCCGCCGCATCGGTATGATATTCCAGCATTTCAATCTGGTGCTCCGCTCGCCGGTGATAACCAATGTGCTGGCGGGGCGATTGGGATACACCAACCCGATGTGGAGTCTCATCAACCGTTTTTCAAAAGAAGATATTGCCATGGCGCTCAAACAACTCGACCGGGTGGGCATTAAAGATAAAGCGTATGTCCGCGCCGACGAGTTGAGCGGCGGGCAGCAGCAGCGAGTGGGCATCGCCCGCGCCCTGATGCAGGAACCGTCCATCATGCTCGCCGATGAACCGGTTGCCAGTCTCGACCCGGTGCTGGCGCACAGCATTATGCAATATCTGGAACAACTGCGCGATGAAGGCATCACGGTCATTTGCAGTTTGCACTTTTTGGATTTGGTGCAGCGGTATGCCGACCGGGTGGTCGCGCTGAAAGACGGTAATCTGGTTTTTGACGGTTCGCCGCAGGAAATTGACGACAATCGGTTTAAAGAAATCTACGGAGAGGAAGCGCAGCGCATCGGGTAAAACCCGGTCGCAGCAGAGGCAGGTGCGCCAATGAAAAAATCATCGCCAAGTATTGTCCGAACACTGGGGAAAATCGCACTGGTTGTGGCGATTGTGATTGTATATGCCTACGGTTTGCAAGTCACCAAAGTTGATTTGGAAAAACCGCAGGAAGCCAAACGGCAGGAACAATTGACCAACATTTTGCGCGGGCTGGCTCATCCCGATTTAATCAGTTATGAAATTGACCGTCTGACGGTGGATGCGCCGATAAAAGTGCCATGTGACGGTAACCCACCCCCCGTTCCCGCCGCCGAACCCGGACAACCGTCCATTTCACTTTCCAGCAATTGCGCCGAACCGGGCGACAAAATTACCGTGACCGGCACCGGTTTTCAGCCGGATGAAGACGTTTTCATCTTTTTTGTACCGTTTGCCCCCACAGCGAAAGATGAAGTCGAGTTGAAACTGGCAACTCGCGCCGTTCCCACCGATGAAAACGGTAATTTTTCGGAAGAAGTGACTTTAAAACAAGACCGGGTTTCGGAAAACGTGCAGACCATTCGCGCCGTTGTCAATCGGCGGGTGGGAGGACCAAAACCCAGCACCGCGCTGAAAGAAACGTGGGAAAAAATCATCGAAACGGTCTTTTTGGCATTTATCGCCACCACACTCGGTGTGCTGCTGGCAGTGCCGCTCAGTTTTTTGGCGGCGCGAAACTTGATGCTGCAAGTAACCAGCAACGTCATAAAATTCTTGGCATCAATGATTATCATGCCCATCGGTGCATATTTGGGCTATTTGATATTCGTCAAACTTTCGGCGATTGGGGCACAACTGGTGGGCGGGGGTGCGCCACCGCCCAAAGAAGCCGTGTTGTGGACGGTTGCGCCGCTGGTTGGGCTGGCGGTGGCGCAATCTGCCGGAAGCCGCGCCTTTTGGAAAACCGTGCAACGCTGGCTGGTGTCGGTGGTGGTGGCAGTGGTCGTGGTAATACTGCTGTCGGCGCTGGGGCAGTTGGGACGGCAAGCCGGACTGACGCTGAAACACAGTTTGGGCGGTTGGTCATTTTTCGGCAATTTCCTGCTCATTTTCTCCGATGCGGTTGTGCTGGGATTGCCGGCGTTGGGCGCGCTCATCGGGCTGTTTGCACTGAACCCGCTGTCGAACCGCGTGCTGGAGCCGCTATTGCCAAAATTGCCGCGCGCCACCAAAAAATTGATGGGTGTCGGTTTCGGGGCGGTTGCCGGCGCAATTTTCTTCGGCATTATTACCGCCGCGCTCAACTGGTTTTACCAATTCGGCGAACTCTCGCAGGTTATCGTTATTCCGGCAATTATCGGCGCGGTACTTTTTGCCGCCGGTGCGCTGGTTATGGACCCCGACCGCGAAATTCCCACCGGGATGTTTGTCTATTATACACTTCGTACTATAATGAACACGTTCCGCTCGATTGAGCCACTGGTGATGGTGGTGGCGTTTGCCGTTTGGGTCGGTATCGGTCCCTTCGCCGGTGTGATGGCGCTGGGGCTGCACACCATCGTTGCGTTGGGTAAACTCTATTCCGAGCAGGTGGAAAATATCTCCACCGGACCCATTGAAGCCATTACTGCCACGGGCGCGAACCGGCTGCAAACCATCATATACGCCGTAATTCCTCAAATTGTGCCGCCGTACATCGCTTTTACGCTGTACCGCTGGGACATCAACGTGCGTATGTCCACCATCATCGGGTTTGGTGGCGGTGGTGGTATCGGCTTTTTGCTCAGCCAAAATATCAATTTGTTAAAATATCGACAGGCTAGCGTCAATATGATTGCTATTGCAATCGTGGTCGCCAGTCTCGATTATCTCAGCGCAAAAGTGCGCGAAAAGATCACTTAATTTGGTTATTGGAGATTGGTTAATTGGAGATTAGGTTCTGTTGACGTTTGCCGATTTTTCATCCTGAGTAGCCCGCAGGGCGTATCGAAGGGTGAAAATCGGCAGGGAAAAACGCCCTTCGATACGCCCTGCGG
>JALVZI010000539.1 GCA_027022125.1 Anaerolineae bacterium
TTTCGCGCCGATGAAATCGGGAAAGCCGTTGGCGAATGCGGCGGCAGGCATAACCCGTTTGCCCGCCGGTTGGATGTTATGCAGTATCAGCGCACCGCTGCCCGTGCCCACGGCGATGCGGCTATGTTGTTTGAACACGATGCCCGGCTCAACGGGGCTGTTTTCCGCCACCGATGCCGTCAAAATTTTGATGCGCGTTTCGCCCCACAGGGTAAACGCGGTGGGCCAGGGATTGAATGCGCGCGTCAGCCGCTCGATTTCCACCGCCGATTGCTGCCAGTTGATGCGCCCCGCCTCTTTTTTGATGCGCGGGGCAAATGTCGCCAGCGAATCATCCTGCGGTTGCGGGGTGATTTTTCCCGCCAGCCAATCGGGCAGCGTTTCGATGAGCAGCGCCGCACCGAGTTCCGCCAATTCGGCGGTGAGTGTGGCGCGGGTATGGTCGGCGCGGATGGGGATGGCGCGGGCGCGGATGATGTCGCCGGTATCCAGCCCTTCATCCATTTTCATCAGCGTGACGCCCGTTTCGGCATCACCTGCGCGGATGGCGGCGGCAACCGGCGCAGCGCCCCGCCAGCGCGGCAGCAGCGATGCGTGAATGTTGATGCAGCCGTGCGGCGGCATGTTCAGCACATCGGGGCGCAAAATCTGCCCGAAAGCCGCCACCACAATCACATCGGGGTTCAGCGCGGCAAGTTCGGCAACGGCGGCGGGGTCTTTCAGTGTGCGCGGTTGCAGTACCGGCACACCCGCCGCCAGCGCAGTTTCTTTTATGGGGGATGGCATCAATTTTCGCCCGCGTCCTTGGGGTCGGTCGGGTTGAGTCACCACCGCCGCCACCGTGTAATGTTCGATGAGCGCAGTCAGCGCGGGCACGGCAAAATCGGGCGTGCCCATAAAAACAATTTTAGCCATTGTCAATTCAAAAGTTTCTGACGGGCTTCCGTCACCATATTCTCCACTTCCAGCGACATCATTTGCTCAACCAGCGCGGGGCGTAACCCTGCCACATGTTCCAACGCGCTCATATAGTTTACATGATAACTTTCGGCAATCAATGCCGCAATGACATCAGTCACTCTTTTAAACGCCAAAAACGTGGTTTCCGCCTCTCCCAATTCACATTCCTGCAAACATCGGTGCAAAAATAATTGCTGAACCCGGCTCATCATACCGAACATAAATGGGTTGGTAACTTTTCGGGGGATGTGAATGATACCCACATACCACTGGTGGTTCCAAAACTGCCGGTTGGCAACATTACCGCTGGTAACCAGCAGATACCACTCTTTCAACGATGCTTCCCGTGCGGGGCGTTCCCCTTCTTTGAACACCGCCGCGGTTGGTTTGTATGAAAATAAAATATCGTAAAATGCCTGCGTAAAATCATCCACCCACTGCTGGGTGATATGGGAGGTTCGTTTTAAAGTAGCGAAATCCTCTTCGGTTACGCCGGTTAAATGAAGCAACTGTGCCAGAACTTGATTATCGAACATATTTATTCCTCCTGAACTGTAAATGTTCCGAACATATTCTCTCAATTGTATCATGCATTGGGAATTATTCAATTTTCGCGGTGTTTTTTGAGAACGAATGCACAAATTCCACCGACAGCACCCGCGCGGTGGCGGCGGTAACGCGGCACAGATGCGCCGTGCGCCAGCCGCACACCCAGCAGATTTCGCCGCTCGCCGATACCAGCAGTGGAATTTTGGCTCGCAGTGGGGGGGAAATTTTGCGGTCAATCATAAATTTTTTCAGCCGCTGTCGCCGCCCGCCCAGCCCGAAAGGGGCAAAAGTGTCGCCGGGGCGGCGCGGGCGCAGCACCGGTTGTCCCACACAATCCGCATCGAAAAACGCTTGCCACGGGCGGGCGCGGCGCAGCATTTCGGCAGAAACGGCTGCCGCATCGAGCAGCACCGCGCGCACCGACCACCCGCCGGGCAGTGGCGTTTCGCCCGGCACAGTCAGCGGCTCGGCAGTTTCGGCAGTGAGCAGCGGCATATCGGGCAGCGGCGG
>JALVZI010000540.1 GCA_027022125.1 Anaerolineae bacterium
CCCGGCTTCTGCGGCGGTTTGCCGCACGGTATGGAAAAAGGTTTCTGCGGGGATGCGGCTGGAACACGATGCCTGCACCAGCGTGCCGCCGGAAGCCAGCACCCGCAATCCCAGCCGAGTCAATCGGTGGTATGCTGCCAGCGCCTGCGCCATTTGAGCCTCTCGGTGTGCGAACATCGGCGGGTCAATAATGACCATATCGAATTTTTTGCCCCGGCGGTGAAAATCTTCCAACAGAGCGAATGCATCGCCGGTAATGGTGCGGTGTTTTGCCGCTGCCACAGCGGGAATGTGGCGGTTATGGTCGAAATTCCGCTCGGCGGCGCGCAGTGCGGGCGCGCTCGCATCCACACTGATGATTTCGGTGGCGCCGCCCCGTGCCGCATACACCGAAAATCCCCCCGTGTATGAAAAAAGGTTCAAAACCGATTTACCCCGCGCCAGCGTTTCTACCCGCGCCCGATTGTCGCGCTGGTCGAGAAAAAAGCCCGTTTTCTGCCCGTGCAGCGGGTCGGCTTCAAAATACAGCCCGTTTTTCCGAAAAAGAATCGGAGCGAAAAGCGGCTTGCCCCACACCACCGCGCCATCGCGCAGCCCGAAAGTCTCGGTGATATTGCGGCTGAAACGCAGCACAATCCGTTCCGCCGGAAAAACATCCGCCAACGCCGCAAACACATCGCGCAGACGGGGAATCCACGCGGCGGTGTACAGTTTCGCCACCAGTGTTTGCGCGTAGCGGTCAATTACCAGCCCCGGCAAACGGTCATTTTCGCCATAAACCAGCCGGTAGCCGGTGGTGGCACGGTCGGGCGGCAGGTCGAGCAGCGGTTGGCGCAATTGCGCGGCGGCGGTCAGCGCAGCGAAAAACCATTCGCGGTTGATGGTGGCGGGGGTGTGGTGTTGCAGCACGCGCACCCGTATCGGCGAGTGCGGGTCGAACAGCCCCACCGCCAAAAAGCGGCGGTTGCGATTGAATATCACTGCCAAATCACCGAGGTTGCCCGCCGCGCTCTGCCGCCGGATGGCGCTTTCAAACACCCACGGATGTCCGCCGCGCAGAGCGCGTTCCGCCGCACCGGAAACATACACGGCAAGCGGTTTTTCGGCGGGGCGGGGAATATCGGCGAGTGCGGGAAAATCAATGGTCATACGGGTTCCTCCGGGCTCAACAATAATGGATTGCACAAAAATGGCAAGTTTTCGCCCGGGGCGCGCACGGCATTTGACAGCATATTTTTTTCAGCGAAAATACAAATGGGCTGAAAAAAATACGGGATATGATATGAAAGCACAATTGGCGCGCTGGGTTTCAATTTTATTCGATAGTTCGGTGCTATCGCTGGGCGTATTTCCGCTGGTGGGATGGACTGCGGCGGGCTGGCGCGGTATCGGCTGGGCGGTGGTGGCATTGCTCATTCTCACAGGCATTCCGCTGGTATATATTCAGGTGGGGATGCGGCGGGGCTGGGTCAGCGATTGGGAATTGACCCGGCGCGGCGAGCGTCCGCGTTTTATTGCCGTTAGTTTTGCCAGCGATGTGTTGGCGCTGCTGGTGCTGGGCTGGGGGAATGCCCCGCACATTTTGTGGATGCTGGCGCTGGTTTACGCCGGTTTGGGGCTGACCATGTTTACCATTTCCAGCATGTGGAAAATCAGTTTGCATATGGTGGGTGTCAGCGGATTTTCGACGCTGCTGGTTTTTGTGTTCGGTGCGGGGGCATGGTGGACGTTTCTCAGTTTGCCGCTGGTGGCGTGGGCGCGGCTGGAACGGAAAAAACACACACCGGCGCAACTCATCGCCGGTGCAGTGGGCGGTATACTCATCACCACCGGCATTTTGTTGCTGACTGCGCGGTGAAAATTATATTCAAATTTAATAGTTTTGTGGTATAATCTATTGAGTAACAAACCTGTTTTTTTAACTGATGTTACGCAACCGAACATTTGAAAAAACAAAAGTTATAATTTGTTGGTAACAAATACCTTTTGAGGATTTCCCCCATCCCCCCTG
>JALVZI010000541.1:0-4821 GCA_027022125.1 Anaerolineae bacterium
CCTGTAGGGCGTATCGAAGGGCGTTTTTCCCTGCCGATTTTCACCCTTCGATACGCCCTACAGGCTACTCAGGATGAAAAATCGGCAAACGTCAACAGAACCTAATCTCCATCTTCCAATGTGAACTCCCAGCCACACCAAAATTCGCCATTATACGCATCGGGTGGGGCGGCGATGGCGCGGGTGCGGATGCGGGGGTCGATGGTTTTGGCAAAACCGGTATATTCCACCACCCCGACCGGCTTGCACGGAAAAGCGGTCATCCCTTTGCGATGGCGCGCCGATTGCACGCGGCACTCAATCATTTTGAAAATAAGTGTGTTCTCGTCCGGCTGCTCCATCGATTGCTCGTTCAACCGGGCATACAGTCGAAATTGCAACGCCTTTTTCAGCGCGGGAATGCCGCCACCCGATTCCATCCCCAGCCGTTTCATAATCCGTTTAGCTTCAATAACGGTAAACCGCTCCCACGCCTCAATATCCAACTCGATGGCTTTATCAATGCCATCATGCCGTTCCACCGCCTGAAACCACAGCCCATCGTGTGCCAGCCAGTTTTTGGCGGCATCCTCCAGCAGGTCTATCAATTCCTCTTTCGACAATTGACGCAATAGGTCTCTGTCTGGCATTGTTCCTCCTTTTTGAGTTGCAGCCCTTGTGCAACCCTGTTTCGGGCGACCACAAGGGTCGCCCCTACGTTTTCGCGGACATAACTGTACAGCGTGTGATTATATTTTGGATAAACTATTTGTCTGACCAGATTTTCACCTTCCCCCTACCTCCTCTCTCAAAGGGAAGGGGATGGTTAGGGGGGGTATCCAGCCCCTACAGATTTTGCACGAACCGACCGATTCTTCGGGCACGCTGCAGCGTGCCCCTACGTTTCATCCTTCAATATACCCTGATCAGGATGAAATCAACAGAGAAAACGCATTATGAACGCCCCCGTAGAGACGCCCAAATTGGGCATCTCTACAAAAATACCGCCGCAGTGAGATAAAACACAGAAAAAAATCTGTGTCCATCCATACCATCCGTGTTAATCCGTGTGCCATTCAGTCTATGTATGAGCTTACATCCCCAACTTTTTCAGCAATTTTTTACTGCGGCTGCGAACCGCCGCACTCTTGCTATTGACCCTCTCCCGCAAAATCGAAACAATCTGCGGGCGCAAATCGGCATCGCGCGCGGCGAAATCTGCCAGCGCTTGCAGCGAAAATGTCTGCACGATTTTACTTTTGTCGGAAAGATACCCCAGCAGTATCTCGATAATGGCGGTTTGTTCGGCAGGGGAAACCTGCAAACGAGGAAACATCTGCGCCGCGTGCCAGCGAACTTCCTGCTGAGGGATGGACGCAATTTGTTCGATGAGCATTTTTTTGTGCGGCTGAAGCCATTCGGGGTGTTTGGCGCTGACTTTTTCGGCGGCATCGGCGGCGCGCATACGGATGAGCGGGTCATCGGTATGCATACCGTCAATCAACACCGCAAACAGCGACGGTTCTGCAAGCACTTCCGCTACCACTTCATCGGCGCGCCCAATCGAGCGGCGGTCGCCGCCGGTCAGTTTTTCCAACAGGGGATGTAATGCCATCATAACTGCTCACCGTGCGATAGTATTTTGCCGATTTCACCCTTCGATACGCCCTGCGGGCTACTCAGGATGAAATCGGCAGGGAAAAACGCACCCTGAGTAGCGGTTCGCGCAGCGAACCGCGTATCGAAGGGCGTTTTTTCCATCGCTCCTGAATAGTTACACGCCATCAATGCACCATCTCAATTTGAAAATCGGTCAGAATGCAATCGAGCCGGGTATTTTCTACCCATTCGACCACCCGCATCAGCAGTCCGTGCGCGTATTTTTCATCCGCGCTGACGCACGCCACGCCGAGCACGGCAATTTGCCGGTTGTCGTGACGGTCAATTTCGGCGATGCTGATATTGAACTCGCGGCGCAGTCTCGCCTGCACGCTTTTGATGACCTGCCGCTTTTCTTTCAGCGAATGCGCGGCGGGAATGCTCAATTCCAGCGTCAAAATACCGATGACCATTTCACACCCGCCGATTCCATTCCGGGGCGGTGTAACGGGTGGCGCGATAGTGTTCCGCCAATTCCTGCTCGTATGCCGACAGTGGCGCGGGGGTCAGACGCACATTCAGCACGGTGGAAAATCCGGCAGCCATCGCTTTGGCGGCTTCATCAAACGATACATCGCGCCCCATTTCGCGTGCCAGCGTGGTTGCCCGCGCCAGCAAATCGCGGCTGAGTGCGGCTTTTTCCGCCGCCGAAACCGCCAGCGCATCGAAAATGCGGGTGATGTCGCCGCGCAGGGGGAGCGTGCCGTGCTGGAGCACCATCTTTTTGCGGCGCACCTGCGCGCTACCGACCAGTTTTTTGCCGTTGAGCGTCACTTCATAATGAGACGGGGTATCGAAACACGCCGCGCCCTGTTGCGGATTTTTCGGCATATCGCCTTTTGCCTGCACCGCCACCGCGCCGAGTTGCTGCAAGCCCGCCAGCAAACCCGCGCTCAACCGGCGATAACTTTCGACCACGCCGCCCGCCACGCGGGGGTCGGTTTGGGTGGTGATGACGCTGTACGTCAGTTCATCGGTGTGCAGAATGGCGCGCCCGCCGGTGGGTCGCCGCACCCAAGTGTATCCCAGCCGCTCGCAGGCGGCAATATCCACATCGGTGAAATGCTGATTGTATCCCAGTGACAGGCAGGGCGGTTCCCAGCGATAGAATCGCAGGGTGGGCTGCCCGTGCCCGTCCGACAGCGCGTGCATCACGGCTTCATCAATTGCCATATTGGTTGCGCCGTCGGCGGGCGGGGTGATGAGCAATCGCCATTCGGCAGGGGGAAACGAGATTTCCATCATTTTTCAAATGAGCGAATGAGCAAAAAAGCGAATGGGCGAAAATCATCATTCACCCATTCGCAGATTCGCAAATTCTGTTATTTCGCTTGATATTTCAGCACCGGACGGCGCGCGGCTTGCACTTCATCCAGCCGACCGAGTTCGGTGGTGTGGGGCGCGCTGTGCAGCAGGTCGGGGTTGGTTTTCGCCTCTTCCGCAATTTTGTGCAGCGCGTCAATAAAGCCGTCCATCGTTTCTTTCGATTCGGTTTCGGTCGGTTCAATCATCAACGCTTCGTGCACAATCAGCGGGAAATAAACCGTGGGCGGATGGTAGCCGTAATCAATCAGTCGTTTGGCAATATCCATCGTGTGGATGCCTTCGGTGATGTTGCCTTCTGCCACAAATTCGTGCATACACACGCGGTTAAACGGCACGTGATACGCATCCTGCAATTTTACGCGCATATAGTTGGCGTTCAGCACGGCATTTTCCGAAACGGCACGCAGACCATCCGCGCCCATCATTCGGATATAGGTGTATGCCCGCACCATCACGCCGAAATTGCCGTAAAACGCTTTTACCGCGCCAACCGATTCTTCCGGCGTGACCAGTTTGTACATATCGCCTTCTTTTTCCACGATGGGACCCGGCATAAATGGCGACAACGCCGCGCTGACTCCGATGGGACCCGAACCGGGACCGCCGCCGCCGTGCGGGGTAGAGAACGTTTTGTGCAGATTGAAGTGCATCACATCGAAACCCAAATCGCCGGGGCGAACAATGCCCATCAGCGCGTTGAGGTTCGCACCGTCGCCGTAAACCAGCCCGCCGCAATCGTGAACGGTCTGCACCACTTCTTCGATATGCTCTTCAAACAGACCAAGCGTGTTGGGGTTGGTAATCATCAGCCCGACGACGGTATCATCACAAGCGGCTTTCAGCGCGTCCAAATCAATGTTGCCGCGGTCGTCGCTGGGAATTTCTTGCACGGTGAAACCTGCCATCGCAGAGGTAGCGGGGTTTGTGCCGTGCGCCGAATCGGGAACGAGCATTTTGGTGCGTTTGGTGTCACCGCGAGAAAGGTGGTAAGCCCGCATCGTCAGCACGCCGGAAAATTCGCCGTGCGCACCGGCTGCCGGTTGCAAACACACGCCATCGAAACCGGAGATTTCTTTCAGCATTTCCTGCAATTCAAACATCAATTGTAAATTGCCCTGCACGGTTTCTTCCGGCTGCAGCGGGTGGGTGGCGGTGAATTTCGGTTTGGCTGCAGCGGCTTCATTCACTTTGGGATTGTATTTCATCGTGCATGAGCCGAGCGGGTAGAAAACGCTGTCCACCGCGTAGTTTTTCTGGCTGAGACGGACAAAATGCCGCGCCACATCCAACTCACTCAATTCGGGCAGATTCGGTTCTTCCGCGCGCAAAAATTCGGTGGGCAGCGGCGCTTCCGGCACATCCAAATCGGGCAGTGCAACTGCCACCCGTCCGGGTTTTGAAATTTCAAACAACAGGGGTTCATACAACATTATGCCACCTCCTTCAGCGCAGCCACAAATTCGTCAATTTGCCGACGGGAATTCATTTCGGTGACGGCGACGAGCATTTGGTTGGCACGCGCCGGGTATCGGTGCGACAAATCGTATCCGCCGATGATATTTTTCGCCAGCAGCGCGGTGTTAATTTCAGCGACGGGTTTGGGGCATTGGATGACAAATTCTTTGAAGAACGGTTTGGTGGTCAGCAGACTGTAACCGGACAGTTTGTCGATTTCAGCAGCGGCATAATGCGCTTTGTGATAACTCAACTCGGCGACGCGGCGCATCCCGTTTTTGCCCATCGCCGCCAAATAGACGGCGGCGGCGAGCGCGTTCAGCCCCTGATTCGAGCAGATGTTGCTGGTGGCTTTTTCGCGGCGAATGTGCTGCTCGCGGGTGGAGAGGGTCAGCACAAAAC
>JALVZI010000541.1:4831-6728 GCA_027022125.1 Anaerolineae bacterium
GTGCTGACCCTTTCCACTCGCGAGCAGCACAAAACCGCGTTTGCCGTTGGTATCTACCGTTTGCCCCACCACTCGACCTGGCATTTTGCGGACGAGTTTTTGGGTGGTGGCAAAAATGCCGAGATACGGTCCGCCAAAGTTGAGCGGGTTGCCCAGCGCGTGCCCTTCGGCGGTGACAATGTCTGCGCCATATTCGCCGGGCGGGGTGAACAGCCCCAAACTGTGCGGGTCGGTGTGAACGACCAACAGTGCGCCCGCCGCGTGGACGGTATCCGCCAGTCCGCGCAGGTCTTCCAACTCGCCGAAAAAGTTGGGCGATTGTACCACCAGACAGGCGGTGTCACTGTCGAGCATCGCCGTCAGCGCGGCAAGGTCGGTGTCGGGATTTTCATCGCCCGTAATTTCGATGGGCAGTCCCTGCGTGTATGTGCGCATCACTTTGCGGTAATTTGGTTTGACGCCGGGCGGCACCAGCACCTTTTTCCGTTTGCCGCGCGAAACGTGGTATGCCATAATTGCCGCCTCGGCGAGCGCGGTTGCGCCGTCGTAATGGCTGGCATTCACCACATCCATCGCCAGTAATTCCGATACCATCGTCTGGTATTCAAAAATGGCTTGCAGTGTACCCTGACTCACTTCCGGTTGATACGGGGTGTACGCCGTGAGAAACTCGCTGCGGGCAATCATCTGCCCAACGATGGCGGGTTGAAAATGGTTATATGCACCCGCGCCGATGAAGGCACTGTAATGGAAGGTATCGGCGTTTTTGTCGCTCATTGCGGTCAGTTCCGCCATAATTTCCATTTCCGACAGCGGTTTGGGCAGGTTCAGTTGGGGAAATCGCACCGCTTCCGGCACAACTGCAAACAGGTCGGCAATGCTTTTCACGCCGATGGCGTTTAGCATTTCCGCTTGTTCGGATTCGGTATTTGGAATGAAAGTCATGGGTCGCTCCTATGCGTTTGCCGCGGCATACGCCTCCGGCGTGAGCAGTTCATCCCATTCGGCGGGGTTGCTGGGCGCAATTTTAATCATCCAGCCCGCGCCAAAGGGGTCGCTGTTAACAACTTCGGGTGTATCTTCCAGCGATTCGTTCACTTCCACCACTTCGCCGGACATCGGGGCGTACAGGTCGCTGGCGGCTTTCACCGATTCCACCACACCGAACACCTCGCCTTTGGTGACGGTATCGCCCACCGCGGGGAGTTCCACATACACAATATCGCTCAGGCTGTCTTGCGCGTGGTCGGAAATACCCATCACAATCACATCGCCTTCTTTGCGCGCCCACTCGTGAGATTCCATATACTTTGCATTTTGGTCAACGTTCATTTTGTTTCTCCTTTTTTAGTGTTTCTGGTTTCTGGTTTCGAGTTGCAGTCAGTCCCAAGTTTCAAGTCCAAAGTCAGGGTAGCAGAGTTGCAAGGTTGCAGGGTTGCAGGTTGTTCAAGGTTCAAAGTTCAAGGTTCAAGGTTGCAGTCAGTCCCAAGTCCAAAGTTTCAAGTCCAAAGTCAGGTCGCAAAGTTGCAGGGTTGCATTCGTCATTCGCTATTCGTCACTCGCTATTCGTCTCACGTTTCACGCTTCACGTCATCACGTTTCACAAATGACAAATGACCAATAACCAATCTCCAATCACTATTTATATGCGGGTCGGTAGAACGGGCGGCGGATGACGACCGCTTCTTTCAGTTTGCCGCGAATTTCAATTTGGATTTTGCTGCCGACTTTAGCAAATTTCGCGGGAACGTAAGCGTGCCCAGCAAATTTTCCGACGGTGGGTGCGAAAATGCCGGTCACCACCTCGCCGACAAATTCGCCGTTGACGGCTACGCGATAGTGTTCGCGGGGAACGCCTTTATCCACCATCTCAAATCCGACCAGCAATTTTTTGGGA
>JALVZI010000542.1 GCA_027022125.1 Anaerolineae bacterium
TATCATTCCTTTGCACAACCCGCTGGGGGTGCACAAAACGTGGTTTTCATCCAGTCGCACGGAGATATTGCCATCGTTGCTGACGATGTATCCTTTTTGATAGAGAAGTTGACCCACACGCACAATTTCGGTGCGGGCAGCGGCTTCTTGGGCGGCGGTGAATGTCATAATGATGCTACTCCTTCAATAATTTTACAGCGAGTTGCGCGATGGCGGTGGTGGTGGCGGCTTTTGGGTTGCTGAGTGCCAGCGGTTTGCCGCCGTGCACGGTTGCCGCCATCTGCGGCTCAAATGGAATTTCAGCGTAAAGTGGTGCGCGCAGTGTTTTTTCTATGCTTGCTTTTTTCAGGGTGGGGGTGGCGGTGTTCATATTCAACACGGGATGAACCTTTTCGCCGGGCACACCGAGCGCCGGTAGCGTTTTCATCGCCACGGCGGTTGATTGCAGTGCGGGCAAATCGGGGGCGCACACCAGCACAATATGGTCAAATTGGGGCAAAACCTCTGCCAACTCTGCGGTAAGCGTGCCGGGCAAATCGAAAACACTGTACTGAAACTGTGTGTCCAATTGCCGAACCACTTGCGGCAATGGATGGCGGAGCGGGGCGGCATTATATACCAGTGGTGATGCCAGCAAATGCACGCCGGTTGGTTTGTGACGGGCGATGAACAAATCAACCATTTCATCGGTGAGCGGTTCGGGCGAGCGGCGTAAATCTGCCAGCGATTTTTGCGCGCGCACGCCAAACATCAAGCCGACGTGCCCCGCCAGCGGGTGCAAATCTGCCAGCGCGACCGGCATTTTTTTGCTCAATCCCAGCACGGTGGCAATGTTCACGGCGAGTGTTGAAACGCCTGTGCCCCCGCGCAAACTGAAAAACGCAATGGCTTTTGTAGTTCTGTATTTTGGGGTGCGAGGGCTGTCGGTCAACAGTTCATTTACTTTGCCGATAATGTCTTGCGGTGAAACAGTCTTAGGAAGGTAATCGGTTGCGCCGGCATTCAGGGCGGTTTCTTGGTCTATTGGTTGGAAGCGTGCCGAATAAACCAAAATTGGCAATTGTTCCAGCCCCGGCATCGCCCGCACTTTTTGGGTGAATTGATAGCCGGTCATTTCGGGCATCATAATATCGGTGATGATGAGGTCGGGGGACTGTTTTCTTATTTTCGCCAGTGCGGTAGGTCCATCCGAGGCAACGGTGACGATATGGTCGGCATTGTTGAGCGTGAATTGCATCAACCGTAAAATGTCTGGGTCATCATCAACAACCAAAATGTGTGCCATAATTATTCCTTTGGAACAACGCTAAACAGCGCGACGGCTTCTTTGTTTACCAATATCACCGGTCCGCCGAATTGTACATCCGGGAAAAATGAGTTGATGGCGTTTCCCTGAAAAATGGGCATAAATCTGGTTGTGCCGACTGCCAAAATTGCCTTCAGGTCGAATTTGCCGATGATTTCCAAATTCCCGTTAATTTCGAATGATGGCAGTGTGATGAAAACTTTTTCGGTGCTTTTTGAGAAGGCGTTATATTTGTGCTCTTTTGAAAGTCCGTCTGTTTCGGTGGGGAGCACCACAAAAGTGATGTGTCGTTTCAATAGAGAAGCTTTCGTGTAACGACCAACAATATCTCCGGGCGAGTTTATGCGCGAAACATATACATTTTCGACGGTTAAAAATTCGGTCATCCGGTCGTTGAGCACATCTGCCAAACGCCGTTTACCGATATTCACTTGTGCCGAAAAACGGTGACTGCCGGTGAAAATATCGGCGGTGAGCAGAGATTGGCGTAAAAGGGGCGAAGCCATTCGCGATTATCCTTTCGCTGCGGGTGGGGCGTGCAAGTCAATGGAATCAAGAATGCCCACGATAACCGAAATGATGGGGGCATCTTTGATGGCGGTTACCTGCCGTGCGCCGCTTCCTTCGCGCATTACCAGCACTGTGTCGCCGATGCCCGCCTGCGCGTGGTCAATGG
>JALVZI010000543.1 GCA_027022125.1 Anaerolineae bacterium
CCCCCACCGACCTGCGCGAAAAGGGTTATCTGCTGGCGGATGGCACGGTGAACCCCGATTTGACGTTTGTGCTGCTGTATACCGGCGATTACGATTTGGTGCATCCCACGCTGGTGGCGCTGGCAGACTGGCAGCGTTCCACATGGCACGACAGTGCACGCGGCGATATACCGCTGGCGTGGGGCATCAATCCCGGCATGGAAGAGGAAATTCCCGGCGTGATGAGTTATCTGCTGGCGACGCGCACGCCCAACGATTTTCTGGTGGGGGCGAACAGCGGTGCGGGGTATACCAACCCGCAGGGCATTTCGCGGCGGTTTCGCTGGCAGTGGCTCAATCGCACCGACCGGTATTATCGAAAATACGGTATCACCGTGCAGGGATTTTTGCTGAACGGGCGCGGTTATTCGCTGCCGCCGGAATGGGTGGCACGGTATGCCAAACTCGCTCCGGCGGGGGTTATCTCGCCCGATTATGAGATTGAGGGCGATTTTCCGCGATTGGTGAACGGCACACCATACACTGCGATGGCGCGCGCCACTTTCGGCGACAGCGTGCCGGGCAGTGCCGCCGCGCTGCATAAAATGTATTTCGATGCGGTGGCGGCGGGGAAACCGCCGTTCATCGCGGTGCGCTCGGCGTTTCAAACGCCGTCATTTTTGCGGGATGTGATGGATTTTGCGCGGGCACAGGATGCCGCCGGAGAGATTGTCGCCGCGGATGGCACGGTGGTTCATCCCCATTACACGCCGGTTGACCCGCTGACATTTTTCGCCCTTTTAAAAGTTGCATTGCAAGATTGAAAAAGATATAATTTAGAAAAGCAATCATACACCAAAGGAGTTTTACGGATGAACAGTGCCGTTCACAAATTGAACATCGTTTTATTGGGTGCACCCGGTTCGGGGAAAGGGACACAAGCCGATAGATTGTGTGAGAAACTGGGGTTGACCCACGTCGCCACCGGCGATTTGTTTCGGGAAAATTTGCGCAATGAAACCGAGTTGGGCAAATTGGCAAAATCGTATATGGACAAAGGTATTCTGGTTCCCGATGAAGTGACGATAGCGATGGTGAAAGACCGGTTGATGCGACCCGATATTGAAGGTGGTGTGGTGTTCGACGGCTTTCCGCGCAATCAAACGCAGGCAGAGGCGCTGTCGGCGATGCTGGCGGAAATGGGGCAGCAGGTCAACGCAGTGGTGTATATCCGTGTTGCGGATGATGAAATTGTCGAACGGTTGTCGGGGCGGTTGATTTGTCGCCGGTGTCAGGCATCGTATCACAAAAAATTCAACCCGCCGAAGGTCGAAGGGGTGTGCGATGTGTGCGGTGGCGAGTTGTATCAGCGCGCGGATGACAACCCCGAAACGGTGCGCACTCGGTTGGAAACCTATAAAGAGCAAACCGCACCGCTGGTTGAATATTATCAAAAAGCGGGGTTACTGGTGGAGGTCGCTGGTGAAGGCACGCTGGATGAAGTGACGGAACGCCTGTTGGCGGCGGTGGATGGGAAGGTAGCAGGGTAGTATTCAGCAGTCAGTTGTCAGTGGTCAGTCCAAAGTCTCAAGTCTAAACTCACAAATCGAACTAAATGAAGCTTTTGAAAAGTGTGCCCAAATTACAAAAACCATCGGCAATTTTTATAATGTCATTCCCGCGAAAGCGGGAATCCACGATGTTTCGCTATGGATTCCAGATATTTCCCTGCGGGAAATTCCGGAATGACATTTAAAATCCGTGAAATTTGTGGCTGAATTTCAAACACACAAGAAGTTTCAATAAGTTCATCACCAATCTCTAGGGCGTGTTGACGTTTTGTTTTCAGCGGGAAAAACGCATCCTGAGTAGCGGTTCACTGCATGAACCGCGTATCGAAGGGCGTTTTTCCCTGCCGATTTTCACCCTTCGATACGCCATGCGGGCTACTCAGGATGAAAAATCGGCAAACGTCAACAGAACCTAATAACCAATAACCAATTTCACGTTTCAAAGTGGCAGGGGGGTAGGGTAGCAAGTCTCACTTTCCCCCCTGCTCACTTTCCCTGTCCCTATCCCTATCCGCCATACACCGCTTTCACCGTTTCGGCGATGGCGTGCAGCCCCGGTTGCACCACGTTTTCATCGAGCGCGTAATTGATGCGGATGCACTCTTGCGTGTGTTGCCACTCGCCCGGCAATCCGGGGAAGAAATAATGTCCGGGAATGATGAACACGCGCTGCGCTTTCAGCCGCTCATACAGTTCCTGACTGCTGATGGGCATTCCGCGGAACCAAATCCACAGAAAAAACGCCCCTTCCGGCTTGTGGATGAAATAGTCCAAATCGCCCAACTCATACTGCAATTGTTCCATCGCTTGCAGGGCTTTGTTATGGTAATACGGGCGAATGACATCGTGGCTCAGCGAGATGATTTCGCCAGATTGAACCAGTTCCAGCGCGAGCCGCGCGCCCATACTGCCCGGCGCGAGGCTGGTCACGGCGTTCAATCGGGTGATGGCGTGGGTGGTTTCTTCGTTGGCGATGATGATGCCCGTGCGCGCAGCGGGCATTCCCAATTTGGAAAGGCTCATACTCAAAATGATATTTTCGTTCCAAATGGGTTCAGCATCGCTGTAAATTATCTGCGGGAACGGTGTGCCGTAGGCGTTATCAATCATCAGCGGGATGTTGTGTGCCTGCGCCAAATCCGATAGCCGCGCCAGTTCCTCGGCGGTGAGCACGTTTCCGGTGGGGTTGGTGGGGCGCGAAACGCAAATTGCACCCACATCGTCGGTGATGGTCAGCGCGTCGAAATCCACGTGATATTTAAAGAGGTGCGGTTCCAAAAATTCAATTTCGGGTTTGAAAGAAATGAAAAAATCTTCGGTCAGTCCCACATCGGCGTAACCGATATATTCCGGCGCCAGCGGTAGCAGAATCTTTTTGTGTGAACCGTCAGGATATTCTCCGGCGAACATATTGAACAGGTTGAAAAATGCGCTCTGGCTGCCGTTGGTCAGGGTGATATTTTTGGCACTGATGCCCCAGCCGTATTCTCGATTGAATAGCTCCGCCAGCGCATCCAGAAATTCCACATCGCCCTGCGGGGCAGGATAGTTGCCGACCATTTTTTCGAATGCGCCGGGGGTGTCTAAAATGTGTGCCATTGCCTGCCGCAGACGTTGCTGCATGGCGGGGATGTATGCTGGATTTCCGCCGCCCAGCAGCAGCGAGTCTTTGCCGCCGTTTGCCATCGCCGATGCCATATCTTCCATCAGCATCGGCACACCCGAAGGTCCGGTGAGTTTTTTCCCAAAGCGTGAAAGGTTCATTGTCAACACTCCTGTTTGTGGTTCAAAGTTTCAGGTTCAAGGTTTCAGGTTTCAAGTTTCAAGTCCAAAGTCACGCATCACGCATCACGTTTCACGCATCACGATTCAACGAGAATCCCTATCTCAACTATTTGAGTACCAGCGGCAGATAGAGTTTCTCTCCCGCCACAAATACCGAAACGATAACCGGTGTTGTTTCCAGTGTGTCCATATTTTGCACCTCAATGATTGCACGATGCAGCCCCGATGTGCCGAGCGGCGATGCAGCGAAAGTATCGCTGAACGTGAGTGTTACGGTCGCCGGGGTTGTGCCGGTGATGTACGAGTCGGGTCCGGCGGTATCGGTGCTGAGTGCCAGCCAATCCACGGTGGGGATGACACCCGCGTTGTTGGGGCGCACATACTCGATGCCACGCGGGGTGATGGAAAGTTGCAGCGGGCTTTCGGTGCGGAAAATGCCGGTGGCGTATGCCGCCACGCGCGCATCATACGGCAAAATATATGCCCGCCACGTGAGCGGCTGATTGTCGGCGGTGTCGCCGTAAATGTGGATGGTTTCGGTGGAAAGCGTTTGAGACAGTTCGGCGGTTTTTGATACACTGGTGGGCGACACGCTGAACGGTTCTACCGTGTCGAAGGTAACGCCGACATCGGCAACTGCCAACGCACCGTTGAGATTGCTTGCCAGCGCGAAACTCTCGAAACAGTTGCTCGCTGTGTTGCAGTCCAAATAGGTGCTTTCGCCGCCGCTACCAGCCTGCGGTCGCAGGTACACGCGGATGAGATTGCTTTTGATGGCGACGGCTTCGCGGTAGGTGCTTTCGCTGTCGAGATTACCCGCCGCCAAATTTAGCCAGCCCGTACCCAACCCGCTGATACTCGCCCAGATGGTGCCGTTTTTGGCGAATTGCAGGCTGGTTCCGCCGGTAACGTTGCGCAGCATTGCCACTTGGTCAATGTTGTCGCTGTCGCCGCGAAAGTTTTCGGCTGCCACAAAGTTAAACGGGGATGTTAATTTCCAGATGGTGCTGATGGATGACCCTGTCCACTTTTGCACGGTCAGGTTATCGCCCAAATTTTGCGAACCAACCCATTCGACACGCGCGCCGTTCCCGGTATCGAACTCACCCGTTGCCACATCGAACCATTGACTGTCGTTATAAACGCCGGCATCGGGGTCATTATTGTTCAACCGTTGGTCGGGGTTCTTTCCCTGCCGCAGTTCGAACCAACTTTTTGCGCCGGTGGGATTGCTGCTGTTCCACGCAATAATGGCGAAATCATCATCGCCGTCGCCATCATAATCGCCGATGGCGAAATTATCTGCCATCAGGAACGTTTTATCCACTGCCGGGGCGGTTGACGGTACATTATAAATAACAATATGTTTGCTGGTGGCTCCGGCATTAAAAATCAGCGCGATGTCGGGGGAACCGTCATTCCAAAAATCGCCCGTGCCGACGGCGACAAAATTCCCCGTGCCACTGTATGTGGTCTCAAAACCAAAAGCGGCGCTCCCGCTGACAACTTGCGGGTCGTAAACTTTTACCGAGTTGTTGCTGACCGCGACGATTTCGGCATCGCCATCGCCGTTAAAATCGGCGGTTGCTACCAATTTCCAGCCGTTTTCGGGAGATTTGAAAACCTGTTGTCCGGTTGTATTGTAAACATAAACATATCCATCCGTGCCGACCACCACAATTTCATCAATACCATCGGTGTTGGCTTGCGTGCTGCCCCCCTCTGCCAATACTGCCGTGGTTCCAAATGCCAACACGATGGCAATTATTCCAAATATATTACATATTTTCGAACTCATCTGTTTGTCCTCCTTCTATTTTTGGGGTGGAGAATACGGGGGGAGTATACCCAACTTATTATGGAGATGCAAACCCCTTTGTATCCGATTTGCCTGATTTTACGCGATGGTTACACTTTTTGCAGAACGAATGATGGGTGGCAAGAGACGAATAGCGAATGCTGACTTTTTTGAGAATTACCGCACTGATAATTTTGATATTGCACGGGGCATCGTATTTTCTGCCCGTCGACCGCTGGTGGGGTATCAGCCCGTACACCGTTTTCCCGCCGATTCCGGGTTGGGGGACGATACTGCTGGCGGGTACAACCCTGCTTCCCCCGCTGAACCGCCGCTGGCGGCGCGTGCTGTCGAGCGGATGGCGTCGCCTGCCGGGAAAAACGCATCCCCGCCGTTGGTTCGCGCTGGCGGCGCTGGCATCCGCGCCGATTTTTTGGCTTTTGCGCATTCGTCATCTGCAATGGGGCGATGCGCAAATTCTGGTGATTGGGCTGTCGCAAAAAGATGCGCCCGTGCTGTACAACTGGCAGGCGCCGTTTACCGTTTTTCTGCATCAGCGATTGTGGCAACTGCTGGCGAATCCACTGTGGGGCTGGGGGGTGGATACCGTTTACGCGGCGGTGAGCGTGCTGTGCGGGGTGGCATTCGTTTTTTTGACGCTGGTGTGGGCGCACGAAACGGGGCAATCCACCGCCGAGCGCACTCTGCTGGCGGGATTGGTGCTCACCGGCGGCGGGATGGAACTATTTTTCGGGTATGTGGAAAATTACACCATCATTTCGCTGGGCGTGCTGGCGTTTCTCTATTTTGGCTGGCGCACGCTGAAAAATGAAACGCCGCTGTGGGTTCCGGCGGCGGTGCTGTCGCTGACCAACGCTTTCCACCCGTCCACAATGGTGCTGTGGGGAGCGATGGCATATCTGCTGTGGCGAAAATGGCGCGGCGGATTGCCGCTGTGGCAGTTGCTGCAATCTGCACTGCTGCCGCCGCTGCTGGTCGGCAGTGCAGTGCTGTCGCTGATGGAAATCGGTAATCACGGCTTGGCGGCATTTTTGGGCGATGACCGTCCCGGCGGGGGCGACCATATTTGGTTCGTGCCGCTGACGCTCGCCGTGCCGACCGAATGGCAGCGATATGCGATGTTTTCGGCGGCGCATTTTGCCGACTGGGGTAACGAAATGCTGCTCACCGCGCCGCTGGGAATTTTCGCGCTGGCGGGCGCTGTGCCCGTTCTGTGGCGAAAATGGCGGCGGTTGGATGCGCCCATCCGCGCGGGGATGGCGTTTTTCGCGCTGGCAGCGTTTGGCTATCTGCTGCTGACGTGGGTTTGGAATGCTGATTACGGGATGCGGAAGGACTGGGATTTGTTCAGCCCGGCAGCCATCACGGTAAATATGCTGGCGGCGGTGCTGTGGGTGAATCTTTTGCGCGGTGATGACGGCGCGGCGGGCGAAAGTGCGCTCATCGTTTGGGCAGTGGGGGGACTGCATACCCTCGCGTGGGTATTGAGCAATGTGGCAGGGTAGCGGGTTTCAGGTTCAAAGTTTCAAGTCCAAAGTCACGTTGCACGCATCACGCATC
>JALVZI010000544.1 GCA_027022125.1 Anaerolineae bacterium
TGGGCAAAATGGTGCGTCGGCGGCAAAATGAATATCGTCCATAATTGTTTGGACAAATGGATGGGCACCGACACGCAAAATCGGGTGGCGATTCGCTGGGAAGGGGAAGAAGGCACGGTGCGGATTCTGTCGTACCGCGATGTGTTCCGCGCGGTGAATCGGGTGGCGAATGCCCTGCGCGCGGCGGGGTTCGGCAAAGGGGACGCCATCGGGCTGTATATGCCGATGACTCCCGAAATTGTGATTGCTCTGCTGGCGATTGCGAAAATCGGCGGGGTGATTCTGCCCCTCTTTTCCGGTTTTGGACCGAGCGCCATTTCCACCCGTCTGAATGACGCGGACGCGAAAGCGTTATTTGTGGCGGATGGCGTGTATCGGCGGGGCAAGACCATCGAAATGAAACCGGTGGCGGATGAGGCGCTGAACGATGTGCCGTCGGTGGAAAAGGTGATTGTTTTCCCGCGACTCGGCATTGAAACGCCGCTCACGCCGGGGCGCGATGTGCTGTGGGATGATTTCATCGCCGGACAACCGGCGGACGCCCCCACCGAGCGCACCGATGCCGAAGATTTGCTGATGATTATTTACACCAGCGGCACCACCGGTCGCCCGAAAGGTGCGGTTCACACCCATTGCGGGTTCCCCATAAAAGGGGCGCAGGATATGGCGCACGGGTTCGACATTCAGCCGTTTGACACGATGTTTTGGATGAGCGATATGGGCTGGATGATGGGACCGTGGGAGGTGTTCGGCACGATGATTTTGGGGGCGACGATGGTGCTGTTTGACGGCGCGCCGAATTATCCCGATGTTGACCGCGTGTGGGATTTGGTGGAAAAACACGGCGTGACCTGTTTGGGGCTGGCGCCGACTTTTGCCCGCGCGATTATGCCGCACGGCGCGGAGCCGGTGAAAAAGCACGATGTCAGCTCGCTGCGGGCGTTCGGCTCCACCGGCGAAGCGTGGAATCCCGACCCGTGGCTGTGGCTGTTCAATACGGTGGGCGGCGGGAAAATTCCCATCATCAACTATTCCGGCGGCACGGAAATCAGCGGCGGGATTGTGCTGGGGAATATGCTCACCCCCGCCAAACCGTGCGCGTTTTCGGGACCGCCGCCCGGTATGGCGGCGGATGTGGTGGACGAATTCGGCGAGCCGGTGCGCGGCGCGGTCGGCGAGTTGGTGGTGAAACAGCCGTGGATTGGGATGACGCGCGGTTTCTGGAAAGACCCCGACCGCTATCTGGAAAGTTACTGGAATAAACTGCCCAACATTTGGGTTCACGGCGATTTTGCCGCCATTGATGACGATGGAATGTGGTACATTTTGGGACGCTCGGATGATACCATCAAAGTGGCGGGCAAGCGGGTTGGTCCCGCCGAAGTGGAGTCCATTTTGGTGAGCCACCCCGCGGTGGCGGAAGCCGCCGCCATCGGCGTGCCGGACGAGATGAAAGGGCAGGTGGTGGTCGCTTTTGCGGTGCTGCACAGCGATTTCGCCCCGTCAGAGGAACTGCGCGCCGAGTTGAAGGCGCTCATCGCCAAAGAAATGGGCAAGCCGCTCGCCCCGAAAGACATCCGTTTTGTGGACGCCATTCCGCAAACGCGCAACGCCAAAGTGATGCGGCGGGTCATCAAAGCGGCGTATCTCGGCAAACCCGCCGGAGACCTCAGCGCGCTGGTCAACCCCGAAGCGGTAGAGGGAATAAAGTCGGCACGGTAGTAAAAAAGGCTCGCTGTAAATTTTACAGCGAGCCTTTTCGATTTTTAAAGAAACTTTTGAAAATATGCCAAAATTACAGAAACCATCGAAAAAATTTTTACAAGACTTACGCAGATGAAAGATTTTCAGCCACGAATTTCCACAGATTATACGAATTTAAGATTCTTCTGAAGAAACTAAAATTCTCGCGCAAAGACGCCAAGAAAAGTAAAGACTTTTGTGCTTGAAAGCACACGAAAAGACCTTTAAATC